>CAZNIX010000049.1:0-16746 GCA_964573125.1 uncultured Thermoanaerobaculia bacterium | reverse complement strand
CGGCGGCGGTGAGACTCGCCGGGAGCGGCGCCGGCGCGGCCCACTCCAGCCAGCCGAGGCGCAGGCCGGCGGCGGCGAGCGCGGCGGCGAGTGCGGCGAACGCCTCGGGCTCGGCTTCGATCCGCACCAGGTGGGGCGCCTTCACGACGCGCCCCCGCCGTCGCCGGGCGCCGGCCCGACGCGCCTCTCGGAACGGTCCTCGATCGCGGTGGCGATCACGCCGCGCCTCCGTCGCCACCCGCCGCCGCCTCGGGATAGAGCAGCGCCGGCCGGCGCTCGGTGCGGAACGCCGCCTCGTCGGCGGCCCAGGAGTCGATCCAGGCGTCGAGCACGGCGCGGTCGGCGGCCTCGAGCGCGAGCCGGCAGACCTCGCCGCCGGTCAGCAGGTCGATCGCCGGACGGTCGGCGACGAACTCGTAGGGCCGCCGCCGCCACGCGAACTCGCCGGGCGAGGAGGCGCGCAGCGCCCACAGCAACTCGATCCCGGTCCGGTAGGGCCGGAACGCGCCGGCGTCGGTCACCGCCAGGGCGACCCCGCCGCACAGCTCGCCGGCGTGCTTGTGGAACTGCGGCCGGAAGTAGAGCGGCACGAACGCGACGCCCGGGAGGTCGCGCGCCGCGAGCCGGCCGGCGAGCCCGACCGGATCGACCCACGGCGCCCCGATCTGCTCGAACGGGCGCGCGGTGCCGCGCCCTTCGGAGGCCTCGGTCGCCTCGAGCAGGCAGGTGCCCGGGTAGACCAGGGCGGTCGCCGGCGACGGCATGTTCGGGGACGGCGAGGCCCACGGCCGGCGCCAGGCGCCGTCGTCCCAGCGCTCGGCGCGGCGCCAGCCGGCGATCTCCCACACGGTGACCGACCCTTCGCGCCAGCCGCGGCGGCGCGCCTCGAGCCGCATCAGCTCGCCGAGCGTCAGGCCGTGGCGCACCGGCAGGCGGAACGCGCCGACGAACGATTCGCTCCCGGGCGCCGGCAGATTGCCCTCGACCGCCTCGCCGCCGAGCGGGTTCGGGCGGTCGAGCAGCCACACCTCGCAGCCGGCGGCGAGCGCCGCCTCGGCCGCCCACACCGCGGTCGCGGCGTACGTGTACCAGCGGGCGCCGACGTCCTGGAGGTCGATGAGCAGCAGGTCGAGGCCGGCGAACGCGTCGGGCCCGGGGCGCAGCGAGGCCGCGGAGTCGCCGTAGAGCGAGCGCACCGGCACGCCGGTCCACGGCTCGCGGCCGCCGGCCGCGGGCACCATGTCCTGCTCGGCGCCGTGGACGCCGTGCTCGGGCCCGAACAGCACCGCCGGCGGTCCGGCCGCGCTCGCCGCGAGCGCGAGGTGCGCGGGCTCGCAGCCGGCGGTCAGCGAGGCGGCGTGGACGAGCAGGCCGTAGCGGCGTCCGGCCAGGCGCCCGGCGTCGGCGAGCAGGCGGTCGAGGCCGGTGCGCACCATCAGGCGCCCCCGGCGTCCCCGGCGTCGCCGCGCCGGTAGTCGCCGCTGGCGCCGCCGCTCTTGGTCTCCAGCCGGAGGTCGGTGATCACCGCGCCGCGCTCGACCGCCTTGACCATGTCGTAGAGCGCGAGCGCCGCGGTGGCGCAGGCGGTGAGCGCCTCCAGCTCGGCGCCGGTGCGCGCGGTCGCGATCACCCGGCTGCGGATGGTCACGCCGCCGGCCGCCGCCGGCTCGATCTCGATCTCGACCTGGTCGAGCGGCAGCGGATGGGCGAGCGGCACCAACTCGCCGGTGCGCTTGGCGCCCTGGATGCCGGCCAGCCGGGCGACCGCGACCGCGTCCCCCTTGGGCAGCTCGGCGAGCCGCGCCGCGGTCGCCGCCGAGAGCACGACGCGGCAAGAGGCCTCGGCGACCCGGCGGGTCACCGGCTTGGCGGAGACGTCGACCATGCGGGCGCGGCCGGCTTCGTCGAGGTGGCTGAACGGGCGCAGCGCGGCGCGGTCGGCGGGATCGGCCATTTCGCGGGCGATCTTACCGGGGTCCGAGTCCGTGCGTGAGGCTGCTGGACCGCCGGGCCGGTGCGTGAGGCGCCCTCCCAGGGCACGGCGCCGGCTCCGAGTGCGCGGGTTGGGGTCGGCCGGCGCCTCGTCAGCCCGCGCGCACTCCCGCCTCGCTCTTCCGGGACGCTCCGTTGAGCGCGCGGTCTGGCGTCCCTGGGAGGGCGCCTCACGCACCGGCCCTCCTTGCCGTATCCAGCGTGGTAGCTTCCCTCGCACCTTGCGCCCGGCCATTGCGATCGTCGTCCCCACGCTCAACGAGGAAGACGCGGTGTCACGGCTGCTCGAGGACGCGAGGCGGCATGCGGACGAGTTGGTGGTCTCGGACGGCGGGAGCGGAGACCGGACGGTCGAGGTCGCGCGAGCGGTGGGGGCGCGGGTGGTGACGGGAGCGCCCGGGCGCGGGGGACAGCTCAACCGGGGGGCGGCGGCGTCCGGAGGGGACGTGCTGGTGTTCCTGCACGCGGACACGCGGCTGCCCGAGGGGGCGGCGGAGGCGATCCGCGCGGCGGTCGCGGGCGGGGCGGTGGGAGGCGGGTTCCGCGTGCGGTTCGACGATTCGGGGATGCTGTACCGGCTGGGCGCGGCGATGGCCAACCTGCGCGCGCGGCTGACCCGCCTGCCGCTCGGCGACCATGCGCAGTTCGTCACCCGCGCGGCATTCGAGCGGCTCGGCGGCTTCGCCGAGTGGCCGATCCTCGAGGATGTCGACCTCATGCGCCGGCTCCGGCGCGTCGGCCCGGTCGCCGTGCTCGAGCCGCCGGTGGTCACCTCCGCGCGCCGGTTCCACGCCGCCGGCCCGATCCGCACGGTCGCCCGCAACTGGATGATCTGGCTGCTCTTCGCCGTCGGCGTCGCACCGGCGCGTCTGGCGCGCCTCTACCGCGACGTGCGCTAGGCCCGACGCCACGGCCCTGCGGCGCCTTGCCGCAGGGCCGTGGTAAACGCCCCTGGTCTGAGGATGAAACCGAAGCCGGATCCGGTCAGGCGTTCACGGCGTCCTTGAGATCGCGGGCGGGCTTGAACTTGACGTTCTTGCTGGCGGGGATGCTGATGCTCGCGCCGGTGGCCGGGTTGCGCCCCTGGCGCGCCGCCCGGTGGGAGACGCCGAAGCTGCCGAAGGCGTGGATGGAGACCCGCTCGCCCTCGCACAGGTAGTCCGAGATCGCCTTGAACACGGCGTCGAACGCCTCGGTCGCCTGCTTCTTGGTCAGCCCCTCCACCTGCTTGACCACATGATCGATGACCTCCTGCTTGCCAGCCATGCGCACTCCTCCTTGGATTCGGTCTCTGAGATTGGGATGACGTGACGTCCCTCGGCGGCAACCTTAAGGCGAACGCCCGAGGGCTGTCAATCGTGGCCGGCGCGGACCAGCACGTGGGCGGTGAAGCCGTCGTGGTCGCCGCCGGGGAGCACGCGCCAGCGCCCGGGCGCCTCGACGCCGGCGGCGAGCGGCGGCGCGAGCACGCCGGCGAGCGGCAGCGGCGCGAACTCCGGATGGCGCGCGAGGAAGCTCTCGACCACCCGCTCGTTCTCCTCCGGCTCGATCGAGCAGGTGATCGCGGCGAGAACGCCGCCGGCCGCCACCCGCAGCGCCAGCCCGTCGAGCATGCGCGCGGCCTGGCCGGCGAGGCGGCCGATCTCCTCGCGGCTGATCCGCCACTTCAGCTCCGGGTGCCGGCGCAGGGTGCCGGTGCCGGTGCACGGCAGGTCGAGCACCACGCGGTCGAACTCCCCGGCGAGCGGCGGCGCGCCGGCGGCGGCCGCGAGCAGCGGCAGGCGGCGGCCGAGGCGCGCGAGGTTGGCGCGCACGCGCGCCAGCCGCTCGAACGAGACGTCGGCGAGCAGCGGGGTCAGGCTCGGCTCGCGCGCGACGAGCGCGAACGCCTTGCCCCCCGGCGCGGCGGCGGCGTCGAGCACCCGCTCGGCCGCGGCGGGCGGCGGGATCAGCGCCGCCGCCTGGCTCGCCTCGTCCTGGACGTAGAAGTCGCCGCGCGCGAACGCCGCGGTCGCCAGCGGATCGCCGCGGCGGACGGTCAGCCCGAGCGGCGACAGCGGCGCCGGCTCGACCTCCAGCCCTTCGTCGATGAGCCGCTCGGCGAGCAGCTCGCGGCCGCCGCGGTCGCAGAACGCGAGGAGCTGGAGCGGCTTGGGGCGGTTGTTGGCGGCGAGCAGGGCGCGGGTGCGTTGGGCGCCGTAGATCCCGGTCCAGCGCTCGACCAGGAAGTCGGGATGGCTCATCTCGACCGCCATCCGGCGCACCGGGTCGCCCTCCTCGACCGGCCAGTCGCCGAGCCGCGGCTGGCGGGCGATCGCGCGCAGCACGGCGTTGACGAAGCTGGCGCCGCCGCGGTGGGTCAGCGCGTGCGCCTGCTCGACCGCCTCGTGCACCGCGGCGTGCGCGGGCACGCGGTCGAGGAAGAGGATCTGGTAGGCGGCCACCCGCAGCGGCGCCAGGAGCACGGGCTCGATGTCGGCGAGGCGGCGGCGGCTCGCGCGGTCGATCACGTGGTCGAGCCGGCGCAGCCAGCGCAGCGTGCCGTAGACCAGCTCCTGGAGCAGCCCGCGGTCGCGCTCGTCGAAGCGCTCGAGCAGCGGGGCGAGGAAGGAGGCGGCGGGAGCGAGCGACGACAGCGTCCGCTCGACCACCCAGGCGGCGGCCTCGCGGACGCTGTCCTCGGGCCGCCGGCGCGCGGTCAGGCGCCGGCTGCGGCCGGGCGGGGGCGGGCCGGGATGCGGCGGCCGGCGCCGGCTCATCGCGCGCTCAGGCGAAGCGCTCGCCGACCCGGACGCGCTCGCCGTGCACGAAATCGGAGGCGCGCACGATCTTCTTGCCCGGCCGCTGCACCTCCTCGAGGCCGAAGATCGTGCCGCCGCCGCAGAGCACGGAGACCCGCCCCTGGCGCAGGCCGAGGTAGGTGCCGGTGACGCCGAACGGCGCCTCCTCCCAGCTCATCGGCACCCCCCAGACGATCTTCAGCGGCCGGCCGTGGAAGTGCAGGGCGAGGCCGGGCCAGGGGGTGTAGGCGCGCAAGCGGTTGTAGATCTCGTCGGCCTCGAGCGCCCAGTTGACCTTGCCGTCGGTCTTCGCGATCTTGGGCGAGTAGGTCGCCGACTCCTCGCGCTGGCGGCGCGGCTTGAGCTGGCCGCGCTCGAGCTGGTCGAGGGTCTGGACGACCACCTCGGCGCCGAGCTTGGCCAGCCGCGCGGCGAGCTTGTCGGCGGTCTCGTAGGGGCGGATCGCGGTCTCCTCCTGGAGCAGGATCGGGCCGGTGTCGAGCCCCTCCTCCATCTGCATGGTGGTGACGCCGGTCTTCTTCTCGCCCGCGAGCAGCACGCCCTGGATCGGCGCCGCGCCGCGGTACTTGGGCAGGAGCGAAGCGTGGAGGTTGATGCAGCCGCGCCGGGGCAACGCGAGCAGCGCGGGCGGGAAGATCTGCCCGAACGCGACGACCACGGCGACGTCGGGCGCCAGCTTCTTCAGCTCGGCGAGGAACTCCGGGTCGGACACCTTCTCGGGCTGGAGCAGCGGCACGCCGTGCTCCTCGGCCCACGCCGCCACCGGCGGCTGCTGCAGCGCCTTGCCCCGCCCCGCCGGCCGCGGCGGCTGGCTGACGACGAGCGCCGGCGTCCGCCCCGCCGCGGCGAGGGCGTCGAGCGTCGGCAGCGCGAACTCGGGAGTCCCGAAGAAGACGATCCTCCGAATCCTCGGCATGGCGGGGGATGGTAGCAGAGGGCGCCGCGCAGCCGCCGGACCACGGTGACGTCCGATGTCACCGCGATTCGACTGACAGCGCAACCGTCCACGCCCTAGCCTCACGGCGAGAGGGGATCGGCCGATGGAACCCGAGTTTCGCTACCGCCTCGCCGGCGTGCTGACCCTCGCGGCGATCCTCGCCGCCGGCTCCCTGTTCCTGCACGCGGCGAAGCGCTACGGCGAGCTCTACGTGCGCTGGGACGACCTCCCCGTCGAGGTCCGGCGCGGTGCGTGCGGAGACCGGGCCGGAGCTGGCGATCGTCCAGATGGAGAAGGGTCCGCCGACCGGCAAGAGGACGTTCCTGGTCACCCTCGAACACCCTGACGGCCGCCGCAAGCGGCTCCGGCTCACGGCGGAAGGCTCACGCTGGCAACCCCCGTCGCCGACCCGGAGCGAGTGAATGTCGATCGAGATCGAGCAGCTCACCAAGCTTTACGACGGCCAGCCGGTGGTCGACGGCGTGTCGCTGTCGATCGCCGCCGGCGAGCTGTTCGTGCTGCTCGGGCCGAGCGGCAGCGGCAAGAGCACTCTCCTGCGCATGATCGCCGGGCTGGCAGAGATCGACTCCGGGACGGTGCGCCTCCACGGCCGCGAGGTCACCGGGGTCTCGCCCAAGGACCGCGGTATCGGCTTCGTCTTCCAGCATTACGCGCTCTTCCGCCACATGACGGTGGCCGACAACGTCGAGTTCGCGCTCCGGGTACGCAAGGTGCCGGCGGCCCGGCGCCGGGAGCGGCGCGAGGAGCTGCTCCAGCTCGTCGGGCTGTCCGGCTTCTCCGGCCGCTACCCGCGCCAGCTCTCGGGCGGCCAGCAGCAGCGGGTGGCGCTCGCCCGCGCGCTCGCCCACGAGCCCCAGGTGCTGCTGCTCGACGAGCCGTTCGGGGCGCTCGACGCCAGGATCCGGGTCGAGTTGCGCCAGGCCCTGCGCGGCATCCAGCGTGAGCTGGCGCTGACCACGGTGTTCGTGACCCACGACCAGGAGGAGGCGTTCGAGCTGGCGGACCGTCTCGCCGTGCTCCACGAGGGGCGCCTGCTCGAGGCCGGCGAGCCGCGGGAGCTCTACCTGCGCCCCCGGTCGCCCTTCGTCGCCACCTTCCTGGGCGCCGCCAACCTGGTGGTGGGCGAGTCGTCGGCGCGGTCGGTGCGCCTCGGCCCGGTCGAGCTGCCGGTGACCACCGAGGTCACCGCCGGCCGGGCGCCGCGCCGCGTCCAGGTCCTCTTCCGGCCCGAGGACGTGGAGCTGTCGGGCGCGGAGCACGGCGAGCATCCGCGCCTCGGCCGGGGCGTGGTCGAGTACCGGGCCTTCGTCGGCGCGTTCGAGCGGCTGCGCCTGCGGCTGCCGCCGCTCCCCGGGGTGCGGTCGGTGGCACCGTCCCCCACCTTCGGCGGGGGCCACATCCCAGTCGACGTCGTGCGTCCCCAGCACGAGTCGGCGTTCCTGCCGCTGACCGCCCGGGCCGAGGCCTGGGTCGCCGTCCGGCGCTTCCACGTGCTGGCGCCGGCCACCCTGCGCCTGCTGGTCGAGAGCGGCCCATCGCCCGCGGCGCAGGCGGCGCACCGGCTGGGGCAGGAGATGGCCGACCGGCTGGGCGCCCACGTCGAGCCGATCGGCAACGGCGGGCCGCCACGGCACGCGACGCAAGGGCAGGCGGAGAGCTCCGCTCTCGGGGCGCAGACCGAGAGCGGCGCCGAGGGGTTCGACATCGCCGTGCTCGGCCTCGAGCCGGAGCGGCTGCCGCGGACCGCCGCCGGCCTGGCCTCCGCCCGGCACCACCTGCTGCTGGTGCCGGGCCCGGCCCAGGTGCCGTCGCGCCTGCTGGTCTGCGTGGCCGTCGGAGAGCCCGGGAAGGCGGACATCCGCTTCGCCGAGCGCCTCGCCTGGCAGCTCGGGGCCCAGGCGACCGCCCTCACCGTGCTCCCCGACGGGGATCCCGGCGCCCGGGCGCCGGCCCACGTCGAGCGGTTTCTGGAGGACTGCGCGCGGTCGCTCGGCGAGCGCGGGGTGGTCGCCCGGAGCAGGCTCCGCCGCGGCACCGCACTGCGCGAGATCCGCGCCGAGATCGAGGAGGGGGGCCACGACCTCGTGGTGGTCGGAGCGCCGCTCCCGGCCGCCGGACAGCCGGCCCGCTTCGGCGGCCTGGTGGGGGAGCTGCTCCACCACCCTCCGCCCTGTCCCCTGTTGATCGTCCAGCGGCAGACGAAAGGACTGGTGAACCGATGAGATTCGATGATCCGCGCCAGAGCAAGCTCGACCTCCGCCTCGGCACCGCGCTGGCCGCGCTGGCGCTCTTTGCCCTTGCGGGCTGCGGTGGCGGGGCGAGCGGGCCCTCCGGGAGCGAGGGGGGGCCGGTGACGCTCCTCAACGTCTCCTACGACCCGACGCGGGAGCTCTACCGCGAGTTCAACGAGGAGTTCGCCCGCCACTGGTTGGAGCAGACCGGGCAGGCGGTCACCGTCCAGCAGTCGCACGGCGGCTCGGGCAGCCAGTCGCGGTCGGTGATCGACGGGCTCGAGGCGGACGTCGTCACCCTGGCGCTCGCCTTCGACGTCGATGCCATCGTCCAGCAGGCCGGCCTGATCTCGCCCGACTGGCAGGACCGGCTGCCGAACAACAGCGCGCCCTATGCCTCGACCCTGGCGTTCCTGGTTCGCCAGGGCAACCCGAAGAACATCCGGACCTGGGCCGACCTGGCGCGCCCGGGCGTCGAGGTCGTCACGCCGAACCCGAAGACCTCCGGCGTCGCGCGCTGGAACTACCTCGCGATGTGGGGCGTCGCGCTCCAGAGCGAGTTGGCGGAGGGCTGGATCGCCAAGCTCGGCGATCCGGCGCACGCCGCCGAGGTGGCGGCGGCGAACGAGAAGGCGAGGCAGTTCGTCACGGCGGTCTACCGCAACGTGCCGGTGCTCGACCGCGCCGCCCGCGAGGCGACCAACACCTTCATCCAGCGCCGGATCGGCGACGTCTTGATCAACTGGGAGAACGAGATCCTGCTCGGCGGCCGGGAGCTGGACACGGCGGGCCTGGAGATCGTCGTCCCGCCGGTGAGCATCCTGGCCGAGCCGGTGGTCGCCGTCGTCGACCGCAACGTCGACCGCAAGGGCACCCGAGAGGTGGCGCAGGCCTATCTCGAGTACCTCTACTCGGAGGCCGGGCAGGACATCGCCGGCCGCAACTACTACCGGCCCACTGCGTCGGAGGCGGCCCAGGCGAAGTATCGCGACCAGTTCCCGGCGCTCGAGCTGTTCACCATCGGCGAGGTGTTCGGGGGCTGGGGACCGGCGCACGCCGCCCACTTCGCGGACGGCGGCACCTTCGACCAGATCTACCGCCCCGAGTGATCCGAGGAACGCCGTTGACCGCCCTCGCCATCCCGCACCCGCGGCGGCGCAAGCGCCCCGGCGTCCTGCCGGGGTTCGGCTTGAGCATGGGGTTCACGCTGTTCTACATGACCCTCCTGCTGCTGATCCCGCTGGGCGGGCTGGTGCTCTTCACCGGCACCCAGATGACGCTGGCCGAGCTGTGGAACCGGGCGGTGGTCGATCCGCGCGTCCTGGCGTCTTACCGCCTCAGCTTCGGAGCGTCGCTGGTGGCGGCGGTACTCAACGGCGTCTTCGGCCTGGTGGTCGCCTGGGTGCTGGTGCGCTACTCGTTTCCCGGCAAGCGGTTCGTCGACGCGTGCGTCGACCTGCCGTTCGCCCTGCCGACCGCGGTTTCGGGGATCGCGCTGACCACCCTCTACGCCCGCACCGGCTGGGTCGGCCGGTGGCTCGAGCCGCTGGGCATCCAGGTTGCCTACGCCTGGCCCGGCGTCGTGGTCGCGCTGACCCTGATCGGCCTGCCGTTCGTCGTCCGCACGGTGCAGCCGGCGCTCGAGGATCTCGACCGGGAGATCGAGGAGGCGTCGGCGAGCCTGGGCGCGACCCGCTGGCAGACGATCCGCCGGGTCATCCTGCCGACTCTCCTCCCCTCGGTGCTCACCGGCTTCGCCCTGTCGTTCGCCCGCGCGGTGGGCGAGTTCGGCTCGGTCTACTTCATCGCCGGCAACATGCCCTACAAGACCGAGATCGCGCCGCTCCTGATCCTCATCCGGCTCGAGCAGTTCGACTATGCGGGGGCGACCGGAATCGGCCTGATCATGCTGGTGACGGCGTTCGTGCTGCTCTTGGTGATCAACCTGTTGCAGTGGTGGAGCCGCCGCTACCAGGGCTGAGGGAGGTCTCCGTGGCCGGCACGACGACGTTGCACATCGGTCGATCCCAGGCGCGGGCCGGCGCCGCGACCACCGAGTCGCCGCTGGTGCGTGCGCTCTTGATCGGGACGGCGATCACCTTCCTGGCGCTGTTCCTGTTCCTGCCGCTGATCCTGGTCTTCACCTACGCCTTCGGCCAGGGGATCGGCGTCTACCTGGCGTCGTTCAATACCTCGGACGCTCGCTCGGCGATCCGCCTGACGCTGATCGCGGCGGCGGTCGCGGTGCCGCTCAACACCGCCTTCGGCCTGGCGGCCTCGTGGGCGATCACCCGCTTCGAGTTCAAGGGCAAGAACCTGTTGATCACCCTGATCGACCTGCCGTTCGCCGTCTCGCCGGTGATCGCCGGGCTGCTCTTCGTGCTGCTGTTCGGGGCTCGTGGCTGGTTCGGGCCGTGGCTCATGGAGCACGACCTGCGGATCATCTTCGCGGTTCCGGGCATCGTCCTGGCGACCCTGTTCGTCACCTTCCCTTTCGTCGCCCGCGAGTTGATCCCGCTGATGCAGGCCCAGGGTACGGAGGAGGAGCAGTCCGCCCTGACCCTGGGCGCCAGCGGCTGGCAGATCTTCCGCCGGGTCACGCTGCCCAACGTCAAGTGGGGCCTGATCTACGGCGTCACCCTATGCAACGCCCGGGCGATGGGCGAGTTCGGCGCGGTCTCGGTCGTCTCCGGCCACATCCGCGGCCAGACCAACACCATGCCGCTCCACATCGAGATCCTCTACAGCGACTACCAGTTCACCGCCGCCTTCGCGGTGGCCTCGCTGCTCGCCTCGCTGGCGCTGGTGACGCTGGCGGTCAAGGCCATCATCGAATGGCGGGTCGCCCGCGCACCGACCCGACCAGTGGCCGGAGGACCGCAACTTCGGCGAAGGAGGATCCCGTGACGATGCGAACCCCGGCTCTGCGATCGTTGCTGTGCTTGCTGCTGATGGCGGCGCCCCTGACGGCCTCGCCTGGTGCGGCTCAGGAACCGGCCGCCGCTCCCGACCCCGCTGCACCTTCCGAGCTCCCTTCCGACATCGAGGAGCGCCTGCGCGCGCTCGAGGAGGCGGCGAAGAAGGCGGCGGAGGAGCAGTGGCGGTTCGAGTGGCGGGACACCTTCCGGCTGCGCAGCCCGGACGGGCGCCTGTCGTTCACCTTCGGCGGCCGGGTGCACCACGACTGGGCGTTCTACTCGGCCGACCCGGCGCTCGAGGCGGCGGCCGGGGGGTTCGAGGACGGCACCGAGCTGCGCCGCGCCCGCCTCTACTTCGCGGGCACCCTCCACGATCGCTTCGAGCTCAAGGCCGAGTACGAGCTCGCGGGCGGCGAAGTGACGGCGCGCGACGTCTACGTCGGGCTCATCAAGTTGCCCGGCGTGGGCGGGGTCCGGGTCGGCCACTTCAAGGAACCGATCTCGCTCGAGGAGCTGCACAGCACCAACTACCCGATCTTCATGGAGAAGGGGCTGCCGGTCGAGGCGTTCGCCCCCTCCCGCAACAGCGGGGTGATGATCCACCGTGGTGAGAAGCGGTTCAGCCTCGCCGCCGGCGCCTTCCTCGACACCGACGACCTGGCCGTGAGCGCGGACGGCGGCGCCTGGGCCTTCACCGGGCGAGCCACTGCGCTCCCCTGGCGGCCGGACGGGGGCGATGGCTTCCTCCACCTCGGGCTTGCCGCCAGCGAGCGCGACCCCGCCCTGGGCAGCGCCCGCTTCCGCAGCCGCCCCGACAGCCACCTGGCGCCGCGGCTGATCGACTCCGGTACTCTGGCGGCCGACTCGGTGCGCCTTGTGGGCCTCGAGCTGGCGTGGGTGCGCGGTCCGCTCACGGTCCAGGCCGAGCACCTCCGCGCCAACGTCGATCGCCCGGCGGGCTCCGATCCCGATCTCTCCGGCTCCTACGTCATCGCGTCGTGGTTCCTGACCGGAGAGAGCCGCCCTTACCGGACCTCGACCGCCACCTACGACCGACTGCGGGTGTTGCGGCCCCTGGGGACGGGACCGGGGGCCTGGGAGGTGGCCGCGCGGTGGTCGGACCTCGACCTCTCGGAGGTCGCCGGCGCCGGCCAGGCCGAGGACTGGACCCTGGGCGTCAACTGGTATGCCTACTCCAACGTGCGGGTGATGCTCAACCTCGTCCGCGCCGAGCTCGCGGGGGTCGGCGAGGTCGACGTCGTGCAGACTCGCTTCCAGGTCGACTTCTGAGCGGGGGGCAGGCGA
Organism: uncultured Thermoanaerobaculia bacterium; assembly: GCA_964573125.1. Taxonomy (GTDB): domain Bacteria; phylum Acidobacteriota; class Thermoanaerobaculia; order Multivoradales; family JBCCEF01; genus CAVSQV01. The sequence continues at coordinate 4,541 of CAZNIX010000049.1, read as the reverse complement.
CGAAGCCTCGGCGCGGGGATGCCGCGTAGGATGAGCCGGTGACGAGACGGCTCCCGCTCGGCGCGTGGCTGGCCCTGCTCAGCCTCGGCCTCGTGCTCCTGGTGGTCGCCGGGCTGGCGCCCGCGGCGCTGGCGCTCCTCGATCGGCTGGCCGACGAGAACGCCCGTTCGCGGGTGCGGCTGGCGGCGGCGGGCGCGGTCGAGGCCGCGGAGAGCGAAGCGGCGGAGGTGCTCACCGCCGCCCGGCTGCTGGCCGAACGGCCGACTCTGCTGGCGCTTTCGGCGGCCGGATCCTCCGGCGAGCTGAGCGCCTTCCTCGAGCGCTTCCGGGCCACCGGCGAGCTCGACGGCTGCGCCGTGGCGGGCCGCGACGGTGTCGTTGCGGCGGCGCCGGAGGACCTGCCGTGGGAGGCGATCCGGAGCGGCGCCGCGGGGGGCGGGATCCACTACCTCCTTGCGCCGGCCGGCGGCGAGCCGCTGGCGGCCGCCTGGTCGCCGCTCGCCGGCGGGGCGGACGGTGAGGTGGTGGCTGTGAGGCGGCTGGACCCGGAGCTGGCCCACCGGCTCGCCGGGCAGGTGGGGCTCGAGGTGCGCATCCTGGCCCTCCCCACCGGCACCGCCGCCTTCTCCACGGGCGCCTCGATGACCGCGGACGGCGGCTACCGGGCCTGGCGGCCGCTGGGCGACGGCGGGGCGGTAGCGATCGAGACCACGCTGCCGGCCGCCGAGGTCGCCGCGGCGCTGCGTCCCCTGCGCCGGACCTTCGCCCTGGTCACGATCGCGGCGGCCGGCCTCGCGGTCCTCGCCGGCGCTCTCGCCGGTCGCCGGCTGACCCGGCCGCTCACGGAGCTCCGCCGGTCGGCGCAGCGGATCGGCGCCGGCGACCTCACGTGTCCAGTGCCGCCGGCGGCGACGGGCGCCGAGGCGGCGGCGCTGGCCTCGACCATGGAGGAGATGCGCCGGCGCCTGCTCGCGACGACGGCCGACCTGCAACGCAGCGAGGCCGAGGCGCAGGCGCTCCTCGCCGGCACGGTCGAGGGGGTGCTCGCGGTCGACGGCGAGCGCCGGATCCGCTACCTCAACCCGCAGGCCGCGGCGATGCTCGGCGTCGAGGCCACGGCGGCGCTCGGCCGCTTCTGCGGCGACGTGCTGCGCCCGCGCCGCGCCGACGGCTCGCGCCCCTGCGAGACCGACTGCCCGATCGTCCACGCCCGGTCGCGCGGCAGCTCGCGGGGGGTCGAGCACCTCGAGCCGGTGCCCGGCCGGCGGCGGACGGTGGCGATCACCAGCGCGCCGCCGGCCGGCGACCGGCAGGTCCAGGTGATGCGCGACGAGACCGAAGAGGAGGGGGCGCGCCGGGCACGCGATGCGGTCCTCGCCAACGTCTCGCACGAGATCAAGACCCCGCTGGCCGCCCAGCTCGCCTCGATCGAGCTCCTGCTCGACGGCCTGGACCGTCTCGGTCCGCAGGGCGCCCGGCCGCTGGTGCAGTCGCTCGAGCGCAGCACCCTGCGCTTGACCCGCCTGATCGACAACCTGCTCGAGAGCGTGCGGATCGAGACCGGCCGGGCTTCGTGGAGCCGGGTGCCGGTCGACCTCGCGGCGGTCGCCGGGGAGGCGGCGGCGGCGACCCGGCCGCTCCTCGACCAGCGTGGCCAGCGGCTCGAGATCGACCTCCCCGCCGCCCTGCCGCCGGTCGCCGGCGACCCGTCGCAGCTCGCGCAGGTGCTGGTCAACCTGCTCGCCAACGCGAATAAGTACGCGCCCGCGGACTCGACGATCCGGATCGGCGGCCGTGCCGACCGCGGCTGGCCGGCGCTGTGGGTCGAGGACCAGGGCCCGGGCGTGCCGGCCGCCGCCTCGGAGTCGATCTTCGACCGCTTCCACCGCGGCCGTCCGGGGCCCGGCCAGGACGGGATGGGCCTCGGGCTCTGGATCGTCAAGTCGATCGTCGCCCGCCACGGCGGCCGGGTGACGGTCGCCGCCGGACCGGGCGGCGGCGCCCGCTTCACCGTGATCCTGCCGGCAGCCGTGCCGGCGGACGAGCCGGCCTGAGGAGATCCCTGCGATGAAGGTGCTGGTGGTCGACGACGACCCGGAGCTGCTGCCGCTTTTGGCCTTCGCCCTGCGCCAGGGCGGCTGGCTGGTGATCGAGGCCACGAGCGGCGAGCGGGCTCTCGAGGGCTTCGCGGCCGAGCAGCCGGACCTGGTGATCCTCGACGTCAACCTGCCCGGGATCGACGGCTTCGAGGTCTGCCGCCGGCTGCGCGAGCGCGGCCGTACGACCCCGGTGCTGATGCTCACCGTCCGCGGCGACGAGGAGGACCTCGTGCGCGGCCTCGACCTCGGCGCCGACGACTACCTGACCAAGCCGTTCAGCCCGCGGACCCTGCTGGCGCGGGTGCGCGCGCTCCTGCGCCGCGCCGGCTCGGAGGGCGGGAGCGGGATCGCCGCCGGCGAGCTGGCGATCGACCCGGAGCGCTCGACCGTCCGCATCGCCGGCAGGACGCCGGTGCGGCTGACCCCGCTCGAAGTGCGCCTGCTCCAGCTCCTCGCCGCCGCCCAGGGCGAGCCGGTCCGCAGCGAGCGCATCCTCGGCCACGTCTGGGGCTCGCGCGCCGGCGGCGACCGCCAGCTCTTGAAACAGCTCGTCCACCGCGTGCGGCAGAAGATCGAGGACGACCCGACCGAGCCGCGGCGGCTCCTGACCGAGCCGGGGATCGGCTACCGGTTGGCCTCCGTCGGAGAGGACGATCCGACGCGCGGGTAGAATCCACCCGGGACGACGAAGGCGTTGTACTCGCCGGTGGCTGCCACGGATCTTCACGTGCTGCCACCCGTCCGCCTCGATCCGTTCGATGGTGAACCGATCCCGGACTCGGCGGCGCTCGCGGAGTACATGGTCGTCGCCTGACACCCCGGCCCAGCCGGGCTCCCGGGCGCAGGCGATCTACAAGCCGCCGCGCCGGTGCGCCGAGTCGACCTCGCTGAAGTAGCCCGCCGGCACCAGCACCTCGCGCGGCTTCGACCCCTGAGGCGGTCCGAGCAAACCGTCGCGCTCCATCATGTCGATCAGCCGCGAGGCGCGCGAGAAGCCGACCCGCATGCGGCGCTGGAGGAAGCTCGCCGAGGCGATGCCCTCGGAGACCACCAGCCGCGCCGCCTCCTCGTAGAGATCGTCGTCGGCGTCGCCCAGCTCGCCGGCGCCGGAATCGCCGTCGAGCGGCTCGAGCAGCTTGGGGTCGTAATCGGGCTTGCCCTGGGTCTTCTTGAGCCAGCGCACCAGCGCCGCGGTCTCCTGCTCGCTGACGTAGGCGCCATGCAGGCGCATCGTGCGCGAGGTGCCCGGGGGCATGAACAGCATGTCCCCCTTGCCCAGGAGCTGCTCGGCGCCCACTCCGTCGAGGATGGTGCGCGAGTCGTGGCGGCTGGCGGTGGCGTAGGAGATCCGGCACGGGAAGTTGGCCTTGATCGTGCCGGTGAGCACGTCGACCGACGGCCGCTGGGTGGCGACGATCAGGTGGATGCCGACCGCGCGCGCCATCTGCGCCAGGCGCGCGATCGCGGTCTCGACCTCGGCGGTCGAGACCATCATCAGGTCGGCCAACTCGTCGATCACGATCACGTAGTAGGGGAGCGGCTTGAGGTCGTCCGCGGCCGGGCCGCCCTCGTCCTCGGAGAGCGCGAGCCGGCGCTTGACCTCGGGGTCGTGGATCGCGCGGTTGTAGTAGGCGATCGAGCGCACGTGGACCTCGGCGAGGAGGCGATAGCGGTCCTCCATCTCCTTGACCATGCGCAGGAGCGCGTTGGCCGCCTTCTTCATGTCGACCACCACCTCGGCCGCGAGGTGCGGGATGCCGGCGTAGACCCCGAGCTCGATCCTCTTGGGATCGATGAGGATGAACTTGACCTCGTCCTTGTGCGCCTTGTAGAGGATCGAGGTGATCATGCTCTGCAGCCCGACGCTCTTGCCGGCGCCGGTCGCCCCCGCGACCAGCAGGTGCGGCATGGTCGCGAGATCGGCGACGTAGGGCTCGCCGGGCAGCGTGCGGCCGAGCGCGAGCGTCAGCTTCGACGGCGCGTGGGCGAACGACTTGTCGGCGAGCAGCGGCCCGAGGCGGATGATCCCGCGCTCGCGGTTGGGCACCTCGATGCCGAGGGTCGAGCGGCCGGGGACGCGGTCGATGCGCACCGATTCCGCCTTGAGCGCGAGCGCCAGGTCGTCCTGGAGGTTGACGATCTGGCTGACCTTGACCCCGGGCGCGGGCTGGAACTCGTAGATCGTCACCAGCGGTCCCGGGCTGATCCCCTCGATCGTCCCCTCGACCCCGAACTCCGCGCAGCGCAGGCGGATCGCCTCGCCCTGGCGCACCAGCTCGTTCTCGTCGTAGTGATGGCGATCCTCGGCGAGCTGGAGCAGGTTGACCGGGGGGAGGCCGGCGGCGGGCGCGGTCTCGGCGAACGCGAGCGCGGATTGCGGCGGCTCGTCGCGCGGCGGCGCGGCGGCGCGCCCCCGGCGGCGGGACGCGGACTCGCCGGCGG
>CAZNIX010000048.1:0-16962 GCA_964573125.1 uncultured Thermoanaerobaculia bacterium | reverse complement strand
CCGGCGGCGGCGCCGCGGCGCCGGCGGCGCGCCGGGCGCTCGCCCACGCCGCCGCCCAGGCCGGCTTCTACCTGCCGCGCGACCTCCTCGCCCGCGGCGAGTACCGGCGCGCCGCGGTCGCCCTCGAGCTCGCCGTCCTGATCCGCACCGACGACGTCACCGCCTGGTACAACCTCGGCTGCGCCCGCGCCCGCCTCGGCCAGGAGCGGCTCGCCCTCGACGCCCTCGAGCGCGCGGTCGCGGCCGGCTACCGCGACGCCGGACACATGGCGGCCGATCCCGACCTCCAATCCCTGCGCGGCGACGAGCGCTTCGTCGCGCTCCTCGCCCGCGCCGGCACGCCGGCCGGTTGACGGGCCGCGGCGGAGCGAAACCCGGCTCCGGAATCCGTCTGGAAAGGGTGAGGCGCAAACCCCGGCGTCGGGGTGGATCTGCTAAGGTCCCGGGTGCGAAACGGAGGCTCCGATGGCGATCCTGACCGGACCTCGGACCGCTCCCCGGCTCGTCACCTGGGACGACTTCCTGAAGCTCGACGACGACGACCGGCGCGAGCTGCTCGACGGGCGCCTCGTGGAGGGCGAGGTGCCGACTCTGGGCCACGAACAGGCGGTGATTGCGCTCGGCACATTGCTCACCCAGTGGGCCTGGGAGCGCGGTGGCGGCCGCACCCTCGCCTCCGGCTACAAGGTCCGCATCGACGACCACCGCGGCGTCATGCCCGACGTGCAGTACTTCCGCCCCGGCAACCTCCCGGCGGAGGAGGACGAGCAAGGCCTCGCGCACGGCCGCCCGGACGTCGCGGTCGAGGTGATCTCGCCCGGGAGCCGGCGCTACGACTCGGTGCGCAAGCGCGCGGACTACGCGGCGATCGGCGTCCCCGAGTACTGGCTGATCGATCCGAAGCGGCGGACCCTGACCCGGTTCGTCCTCCGCGGCGGCGACTACGTCGAGGCCGAGGCGTCGAGCGGCGACCAGGTGTTCCGGCCCGACGGATTCGAGGGGCTCGAGATCCCGCTCGGACGGCTCTGGAGCTAGCGACCGCAGTGGAGCCGATCGCGATCCGCGCTTCGCAGCGGCTGGCCGATGCGGTCAACCGGCAGGTCGCGCTCCACCGGGGCGGGGACTGAAGGCGGCGCGCGGGCGCCGAGGAGCGACGCCGGATCGCAGCCCGGCCGCCCCCGCGGGGAGACGCTCGGCTTCTCGGTTGTCCCCCGCCGGCCGCGGACGCCGTAACTCCATCGGCCGCGCGCCGGCTGGTACCGGCGTTGCCGCGGCCGCTCGGGAGATCGCACGGGCCGTCCACCATCGAGGCGGCGGCCGACCACGAGGAGGCGCGTCTCCATGCTCGACCTACGGAAGTCACTGCCGATCGCCCTCGCGTTGCTGCTCGCCCCCACATTCGCCCAGGCGCTCGAGATCTACGTCGGCGGCGGGCTGGGATCGGAGATCGAGGGCGGGACGCTCGGGGAGGAGATGTCCGGGGACCTGGACGCGACCGGCGACCGCTACAAGCTGTTCGCCGGCCTCGGGCTGGGCCGCTACCTCGCCCTCGAGGCGACTTGGTACGACTTCGGCGGCCTGCGCTGCTGCTTCGAGGCGACCGACTCCGGGTTCGAGTCGGAGACCGACGGCTACTCGGCCGCCGTCGTCGGCCGCCTGCCGCTCGGGCGGGTGTCGCTGTTCGGCAAGGTGGGCGTGTTCGCATGGGACGAGGACGCGATCCTGACCACCATCGCGGGCCCGATCGAGCGCCTGGAGGACGGCACCGACCTGGTCACCGGCGCCGGCGCGGCCTTCCGCCTCGGCGACCACTTCGAGCTGCGCGGCGAGTGGGAGCGCTTCGAGTTCGCCGACAGCACGAGCGACGGGGCGTGGGCCGCGGTGCAGTTCCGGTTCTGAGCGGTCGTGCCGAGGTTACGGCTCCTGCTCGCGCCGGTCGAGCTCTTGCAGCATCCAATCCGCGGCCCCAACCAGATCGGCATCGGGCAGGTCGCTCGGCTCGACTGCCGCGCGACGCAGGAGTTCTGCGAGAATCTCCTGCTGCTCCGCTTCCGGCAGGGCCTCGAAGGCCAGCACGAGCTTCTGAACGGCCGGGGTTACTTGCCGCCCTCACCCAGTCGGCGCCGTGCATCACGCTAGGCGGAGTGATCAGCGTGCAGGTCGGCATTCCGAGTTCGGCGTCGCATCACGGCAATGCTACACTCCGAATATGACTACGGTGACGCTCCAGGACCTCCAACGTGACGCGGGCGCCCTGTTGGACCGGGTCGAGGCCGGAGAGCACCTCGTCGTGGCCCGCGGCGGCCGCCCGGTCGCCGAGCTGCGGCCTGTCCCCGCCGTCCGCCCCGGCCCGCGACCGTTCGGCCTCTGCGCCGGGGAGTTCACGGTGCCCGACGACTTCGATGCGCCACTGCCGGAAGAGGTCCTGCGGGGGTTCGAAGGCGGATGAGGCTGATCCTCGACACACACGTCTTCCTCTGGTACATCACCGCGGATGAGAAGCTCCCGGCCGCCTTCCGAATCGCCAGCCGGGACCCGGCCAACGAGGTGTATCTGAGCGTCGCCTCGATCTGGGAAGCGGTCATCAAGTACCAACTCGGGAAGCTCCCACTGCCCGAACCGCCGGCTGACTACCTGCCTCGGCAGCGGGACGCACACGGGATCACCAGTCTGCCGATCGACGAGGGAGCGATGGCACATCTGGCGAGATTGCCACCGATCCACCGCGACCCGTTCGACCGGCTGCTGATCGCCCAAGCACTTCAGCATGGGTTGACCATGGCGACGGTCGATCCGGAAGTGGCGGCCTATCCCATCCCTCTCCTCGGGACGGGTGTCGACGGCACCTCGACATAGGCGGTCAGCCTCCCCAGATTCAGAGGCATGAGAGCAGGCCGCTGGTACTTCCGTAGGAGGTACTGCAGCACGGCGGCCTCGTCATTCCGATCGAGGTCGCAGTCGGCGATGTACGCTGCGCCGGTCTGCTCAAGAGCCTCGGGATCGACGACACCTTGGCCGAACAGCGGGCCCAAGTCTGAGCCTCGGAGTTCGGCATGACGCGGGGAGTGGGAGTTCAGGCAGAGCTCGCCTGATTCCAGGGTTGAAATGACGGCTCCGTCGAGAACATCTCGCCACCGGTAGAAAGCAGAATGCCGCAGGTAATAGCATGGCATCAGAGATGAATCGTCAGGTCCTACGACATTGGTCAACCCGTAGAGCGTAGCCCGAAACTGCTCGTACTGCCCTTCTGGGTCCGAACCGACTGCAAGGAGCCAGAGAAGGCGGAAGTTGCTCCTCTCAGAAGGGTAGGCTGCCAACTGCTCGGAACCCTTCTTTATGATCCGAGAGATGGTGTTCTGCGGCGTGAACGGAGCCGCGCCACCCGCCACCTCGCCCGCGTCGAGACGACTGCGGCGATCAAGCAGGACCGCCGGGTCGTCTTCCTTGGTTTTGATCTCGATCAGGAAACGGTGGCCCTTCGTGGCCAAGAGATCAGGCGTCGGCTCGTCGCGTTCCCCGAGCAGAACGACTTGGAAGCCAGCGGAGCGAAGAAAGTCGGCGACAGCCTTTTTGATCTCCTGCTCGTTCATCTCACGCACCGTGGTTCCGACTACGCTGAGTACCCGAGATACGGCCGCAGCCGCGGCGGCACGGGACGGCGGCGGAGGGCCTGCTCGGCCTGCCAGCGCTCGGCGGGGTCGGGGTCGGCGGCGCGGGCGTCGGCGATGGGCAGGAAGCGGACCTCGCGGGCTTCCTTGACCGCGCGCAGGGCGCCGTTCTTGTAGAGCAGGCGGTTGCCGGCGAGCGCGGGGAGGCGCGGGCCGGGGATGACGACGCCGAGGAGGTTGAGGGGGTCGGCGCCGCTGACCGAGAGGAGGGCGTCGGTCGCCGGTGGTGGTGCGGCGGCCGCGCCCTTGCCGCGGGCGGCGAGGTGGGTCTCGCGGCGCGCGGCGCGGAGCTTGCCGACCGCTTCGGGGAGTGCGAACTGCTCGCCGGCGAAGCCGTCGACGAAGCGGCCGGCGCGGATCTCGCCGCGCGCCTCGAGACGGTGGAGGACGCGCAGCAGCTCGCGCCACGGCGGCGCCGCGGCCTCGCGGTCGAGGAGGCGCCGGAAGACCACGCCCCAGCGGCGGAGGAGGGTCCAGGCGACGGTCTCGACCGCCTCGCGGGAGGCGGTCTCCCACGGCGCCAGGTTCGCGGGCCGCTCGGGCGGCGGCAGCAGCGACCAGCGGCCGGCGCTCTCGACGTCGAGAGCCGAGGCGTGCGCGCCGCGGCGGCCGCGCCCACCGCCGCCATGCCCACCGGCCCCCGGCTTCGGACGCTTGGCCGAGGGCACGAGCAGCGCGCGCAGGCCGGCGAAGCTGTCGGCGGTGACCAGACCGCGGGCGACCAGCTCGCCGAGGGCGTTCTCGGTCTGCGCGTGGAGCAGGCCCGCCTCGCGGGCGAGGTCGGCGAAGAAGCAGGCGCCGCGGGCGGCGAGGACGGCGCGGGCGGCCTCGGCATCGGCGGAGAGTGGTGGCTCTTCAGCGGCGCCGGCGACCTCGCGGAAGTGGGGCAAGCTCTCGCGGCGGACGAGGGCGATCGGGGTGGTGCGCAGCGGGCCGGGGCGGCGGCGCAGCGTCGACGGGGCCGTCTCCGGCGCGGTCGCCGAATCGCCGTCCGGCCCCGTGGCCCCACCAGGGTCGTGCACCGACGGCTCGCTGCCACCGGCATGGAAGCGGCCGCGGTCGGCGACAGGTACGGCCTCGCCGGGGCCGTCTGCCGCGGGGTCCAGGCCGTTGCCGTCCGAGGGGTCCGAGGGGCCACGGCCAGTGCTCCCTGCGGCCTCGCCGCCGCCGGCCGGCGGGCTCAGCCGCGCCCAGCCGTAGCGGCCGGAGAGGCAGAGCGCGTCGAGCCAGGCCGGGTCGTAGTCGGCGACGCGGACCGGCAGGAGGTCGGCCTCCCACGCGGCGGCCGGGGCGGCGAAGCCTTCGAGCTGGTCGAGCGCGGCGGCGAGGGCGCCGATCCCCTCGCCGCGCTCTTCCGGCTCGACCCGCTGCCAGGAGAGCAGGAACCGCGTGTAGTCGGCGCGTGAGACCGGGCGGATCTCGCGCCGCAGCCGGTCGAGGGTCTGGCGGTGGACGCGGGCGAGCAGGCGCCGCTCGCACCACTCGATCTCGCCCGCGGGCAGGCCGGCGCTGAAGCGGCCGCGGAGGACGAAGCCCTCGCCCTCGAGCGCGGCGAGCGCGGCCTCGATCGTGAGCGGAGCGAGCCCGCTCTCGGCGGCGAGCGCGGCCGCGGTCACCGGCCCGAGCGCCTCGAGCCGACCGCGCACCAGCTCGACCAGCGCCGCCTCCGGCTCCCAGCGCTCGCCCGCGGCGCGCGCCGGCGGCGCGATCGGCGGCTCGAGCGCGGCGCCGGGGAAGACCGCGCGGAGCTGCGGCAGGCGCTCGGCGGCCACCCACAGGCGGGGCGATGAGGAGGAGGGCCTGAGCACCGCCGCCCGCCCCGCCGCCGCCAGCTCGCCGAGCCACCCGCGCCAGCCGCGCGCCTCGCCCTCGGCGGCGGGGAGCCAGCCGTGGACGGTGAGGGCGTCGTGCAGCTCCTCGGCGTTCTCGGCGGCGGGGGCGGCCTCCGCGCGCACGCGCGCGATCGCCTCGGGGTCGAGGCGGCCGAGGTCGCCGGCGCCTTCGGGATCGAGCCAGCGCCGGGTGAGGACGGCGCGGCTCCGGCGCTCCTCGAGCGGGGCGTCGTCGAGGAACGTGTAGGGCATGGCGTTGAGGATCTCGTGCGCGAGCGCCGAGGGCTCGGGCAGGTCGCGCGCCACCGCCTCGATCGCGCCCGCCTCGAGGCGCGCGAGCACGCGCTCCAGCTCGCCGACGTCCATCGCCTCCTCGAGGCAGTCGCGCAGGGTCTCGCGCACCAGCGGGTGATCGGGCACCTCGCGGTCGCCGACGATCGTCTCGAGGCACGCGAGCTGGTCGGGGAAGACCACCGCCACCAGGTCCTCGGCGGCCTGGCGGAGGAGCGGCGGCGGCACCCGGCGGCCACCGCGGAAGCGCGGCAGCGCGAGCGCGCGCGAGGCGTTCCAGCGCCAGCGCACGCCGAACATCGGGGCGTCGAGCAGGGCCTGGATCAGCAGCTCGCGCACGGAATCCGACTTGAGGTACGCGAACACCTCCTCGAGCGGGAAGCTGTGGCTCGGCCCGAGCGAGAGCAGCACCGCGTCCTCGGTCGCCGCCGCCTGGAGCTCGAAGTTGAACTTGCGGCAGAAGCGCTTGCGCAGCGCGAGCCCCCAGGCGCGGTTGACCCGGCTGCCGAACGGCGCGTGGAGCACGAGGTGGTGGTCGCCGGCGGTGTCGAAGAAGCGCTCGAGCACGAGCCGCTCGCGGGTCGGGATCAGCCCCAGGCTCGCGCGCGCCGCGGCGAGGTAGGCGGCGAGCTGGGCCGCGGCCTCGCGCGGCAGGCCGGGGTCGGCCTCGAGCGCCGCGGCCGCCGCGCGGACGGCAGTCGCCGGGTCGGGCGCCGCGGCGAGGAGCGCATCGACCCGCGCCCGCAGCCGCGACACCGCCTCGGACAGCTCGCGCGTCCGCCCGGGCGCCTCGCCGAGCCAGAACGGGATGTTCGGCGGCTGGCCGGCGGCGTCCTCGACCCGGACCTTCCCCTGCTCGATCTTCAAGATCCGCCACGCGGCGTTGCCGAGCTGGAAGACGTCGCCGGGGATCGACTCGACCGCGAAGTCCTCGTGCACGGTGCCGACCTTGGCGCCGGCGGGCTCGAGCACGACGTCGTAGTCGGCGGTGTCGGGGATCGCGCCGCCGGAGGTGATCGCGGTCAGCCGCGCGCCGCGGCGGGCGCGCAGGACGCCGTTGACCGCGTCGTGGTGGAGGTAGGCGCCGCGGCGGCCGACGCGGGTGGTGTAGCCGGCGACCAGCATCGCCACGACCTCGTCGAAGGTCGCCCGCGGCAGGGCGCGGTAAGGCCAGGCGCGGCGCACCAGCGCGAACAGCTCGTCCTCGGCGATCTCTTCGGCGGCGCCGACCTCGGCGACGATCGTCTGGGCGAGGATGTCGAGCGGCGCCGCCGGGATCTCGAGCCGGTCCAGCTCGCCGCGGCGGACGGCGTCGAGCAGCGCCGCCGCCTCGACCAGCTCGTCGCGGCTGAGCGGGAAGACCCGTCCCTTGGGCGTCGCCGAGAGTCTGTGCCCCGAGCGGCCGACGCGCTGCAGCAGCGCCGCGATGCCATGGGTGACGCCGAGCTGGCAGACCAGGTCGACCTCGCCGACGTCGATCCCCAGCTCGAGCGACGAGGTCGCGACGAGTGCCGAGAGCTCGCCCCCCTTGAGCCGCTGCTCGGCGTCGAGCCGCCGCTCCCTGGCCAGGCTCCCATGGTGCGAGGTCACCGCGCCCGCGCCCAGGCGCTCTTCGAGGTGGCGGGTGGCGCGCTCGGCCATCCGGCGGGTATTGACGAAGACGAGCGTCGTGCGGTGCTCCCGGATCAGCGCCGCGAGCCGGTCGTAGACCTCCTCCCAGACCTCGTTCGCCATCACCGCGGCGAGCGGCGAGTCGGGCACCTCGACGCCGAGGTCGAGGTCGCGCCGGTGGCCGACGTCGACGATCGTGCACGGCGGCGGCTCGGCCGGCGCGCCGGCGCCGTGGGTCGCCGCGCCGGCCATCGCGCGGGCCCCGGCGGCGTTCGTCGCCGCACCGGCCCCGGCGTTGTCGGCCGCCGCGTCGTGGCCGGGCGCCGGCGCGCCGGCGCCGACCAGGAAGCGCGCCACCTCCTCGATCGGCTTCTGGGTCGCCGAGAGCCCGATCCGGGTCAGCTTCCGCCGGCCGCCGGACTCCGCCGCCACCAGCGCTTCGAGCCGCGCCAGCGACAGCGCGAGGTGCGAGCCGCGCTTGCTCCCGGCGACGGCGTGGATCTCGTCGACGATCGCGGTGTCGGCGGTCGCGAGCAGGCGCCGGCCGCCGTCGCTGGTGAGCAGGATCGCGAGCGACTCCGGGGTGGTGACCAGGACGTGCGGCGGCCGCCGGGTCATCGCCGCGCGCTCCGAGGACGGGGTGTCGCCGGTGCGCACCAGGGTGCGGATCTCGACCGCCGGCAGCTCGGCGCGCGCCAGCTCCTCGGCGATCCCGGCCAGCGGCAGCTCGAGGTTGCGGTGGACGTCGTTGGAGAGCGCCTTGAGCGGCGAGACGTAGACCACCGCTGTGGCGTCGGGGAGTTTGCCCTCGGGCGCTTCGAGCCCGCGCCGCACGAGCGCGTCGAGCGCGGCGAGGAACGCGGCGAGGGTCTTGCCGGCGCCGGTCGGGGCCGCGATCAGCACGTGCTCGCCGCGGCGGATCGCCGGCCAGGCGAGCGCCTGCGGCTCGGTCGGCGCGGCGAAGGTGCGCTCGAACCAGCGGGCGACGGCGGGGTGGAAGCCGGCCGGCGACATGGCGTCACAGGCTACCACGAGTCAGGCGAAAACCGGGCGTAGCGGGCCTCCGAGCGCCCTGCCGCTCGTCCTGCGGTGGCCGGTTTGCGACGGGCGGTGCTATCCTATGCAGATATCGCCAAGGGTCGCTTCGCTCCGGGTCCCTCCGGAGCGCCCGGCCGCAGAGCCCACCGTGCCCAAACTCCGCCGCCACCCCTCGGGGCCCGAGCCCGATCCGGCGCGGCTCGCCGCGACCGCGCCGGAGCCGCCGGACGTCGATTCCGCCTCGCTCGCCGAGATCGGGCGGCGCGTCTGGGAGGCGCCCGATCCGGCGCTCAGCCACGCCGGCGCCGCCGGCGAGCTGCTGGTGGCGAGGATCCGCGCCCTGCTCGCGGTGTTCATCCTCTACATCCCGCTCTCTTACTCGCTGGTCAGGCCCCAGGACGTGACCAACCGGGTGGCGATCGCGCTGGTCGGGGCGGCGCTGCTCCAGACCCTGATCGTCTACCGCGTGCTGCGCCGCCACGGGCACCGGCAGTGGCTGAGCTTCGCCAGCAGCCTGCTCGACGTCACGCTGGTCAGCGCCGCGCTGGTCACGCCCATGCTGCTCGACGGCCGGGGCGCGGAGCCCGGGACGCGCTCGGCGTTTCTGATCTACTTCCTCGCGATCTTCGCCACCTCGCTGCGCTACGACTCGCGGGTGTGCGCGGTCACCGGCGTCGCCGCGGTCGCCCAGTACGCCGCGATCGCCGCCTACGCCGCCACCCTCGGCGGCCTCGAGCGCGCGTCCGGGGCGGTCGGCTGGATGACCGCGGTCGAGGAGACCGGGCGGCTGACCCTGCTCGCGGCGGCGACCGTGCTCGCGGGCGCGATCGTGGTGCGCAGCCGCAGCCTGCGCCGGCTCTCGACCCGCGATCCGCTGACCGGGGTGCTCACCCGCGGCTTCTTCCACGAGCGGCTGGCGGCCGAGGCGGTGCGTCTCGAGCACGCCCGCGAGCCGACCGCGTGCGTGATGCTGGACCTCGACCACTTCAAGCGCTTCAACGACAGCCACGGCCACCTGGCCGGCGACGAGGCGCTGCGCCTCCTGGGCGCCATCCTGCGCGCGTCGTTCCGGGCCTCCGACATCGTCGCCCGCTACGGCGGCGAGGAGTTCGCGGCAGTGGTGCCCGGTCTGGCGCCGGCGATGGCGGTCGACCGCATGGAGGCGATCCGGCGCGCGGTGGCGGGCACCCGGGTGCCGCTCGCCGAGGGCGGGAGCGCGGCGCTGACGGTGAGCGTCGGCGTCGCCTGCTTCCCGTCCGAGGCGGAGTCGATCCTCGACGCCCTGCGGCTCGCCGACCGCCGGCTCTACCAGGCCAAGGCCGCCGGCCGCGGCCGGGTGGCAGGGCCGCCCATCCCCCGCCCCCGCGGCGTCCCGGTGGCGGGCTGAGTATTTGAGGGTGGCCTGGCGGCCGCCGCACACGCCGCTTTAGGCGGCGCGTAGTCCTGCTGCCACCGAAATCCGCCGCGTTCGGTGATGCCGCACAGGCTCTGAGATAAGCTCCGCGGCGCCCCGTAACAGCAGGACACGCGCCCATCGCCGCGTGGCGCGCCCCATTCGGAGGAGGAGGCGAAGCATGGAGAGCAAGCTCTCGGCCGCCCTGATCGCCGAGCTGATCGGCACCTTCGCCCTGGTGTTCATCGGCGCCGGCGCCGGTGCGCTCGGCATCGGCGGGCTGGTCGGGGTGGCGCTCGCCCACGGCCTGGTCCTGGCCTGCTTCGCCTACGCCTATGGCCACGTCTCGGGCACCCACGTCAACCCGGCGGTGACCCTGGGCGTCTGGCTGGCGGGCAAGATCGCCGCCGGCCGCGCCGCCGCCTACATCGTCACCCAGATGGTCGGCGGCGCGCTCGCCGGCTACGCGCTCGCCTGGTGCCTGGGCGGCACCGAGACCGGGCTCGGCGCCACCGTGCTCGCCGAGGGGCTCCAGGCCGGCGGCGCGACGATCGACGTCACGCCGGCGATGGGGGTCGTGATCGAGCTGATCCTCACCTTCTTCCTGGTCAACACCGTGCTCAACACCGCCGTCAGCGGCAGGGCCGGCGACCTCGCCGGCCTCGCGATCGGCTTGACCCTGGCGTTCGCGATCCTGATGGGCGGCCCGCTGACCGGCGCCAGCGTCAACCCGGCGCGCACGTTCGGCCCGGCGCTCGCGACCGGCAACTGGGCGGACTTCTGGGTCTACCTGGTCGGCCCATTCGCCGGCGGGGCGGTGGCGGCGCTGCTCTATCGGGGGGTGCTCGAGGAGCGGTAGCTCTCCCGCGCGCCCGGGCGCCCACCCGCAGCTCCCCGCGGCCTCGAACCCACCCCCCCGGGTGGTTCGCGGCCCACCCGTCGGCGATCCATGCCGCCCTCCCTGCGGGTGTCGGCGGCGAAGCCGCCGCGCCCAAGACTCCCGTGCGATCGACAGTCTCCGCCAGGCTCGCCGGTGCGCGCGCTCCGCCGCGGCGCCGGCGGGTCGGCGATGGAGGGCGAGAGATGGCGAAGCGGACGGCATTCCGGATCGCGCTCGCCGGCGCCGCGCTGGTGTTCGTAGCCTCGGCGGCCGCCGCCGGCGGCGTCGCCTGGCCCGCGCTCGACCCGGCGTTCGAGGGCGCCACGTTCGTCGGCGACGACACGCTCTGCGCCGCTTGCCACGAGGAGTCGATCCAGCCCTACGAGCAGACCCGGCACGGCCAGGTGTTCCGGTCGGGCGCCGCGCCGGGGGGCTGCGAATCGTGCCACGGCCCGCGCAGCCGGCATGTCGACGATCCCGAGAGCGGCATCGCGTTCGCCGACCTGGCGCCGGGCGCGCAGTCCGCGATCTGCCTGCAGTGTCACGACGGGCGGTCGCAGGCGGCGTGGCGGACCGGGCCGCACCACGCCGCGGGCGTGAGCTGCTCCTCGTGCCACCAGATGATGGCCGCGCGCAGCGACCGCGCGCTGCTCGCCGGGGCGGACGTCACCGCGACCTGTCTCTCCTGCCACGCCGAGGTGCGCAGCCGGCTGCTGCGTAGCTCGCACCATCCGGTGCGCGAGGGGCGCCTCGACTGCGCGTCCTGTCACGCCCCGCATGGCTCGTCCGCCCCCGCGCTCCTGCGCGCCAACACCCTCAACGAGACCTGCCTCGACTGCCACGCCGAGAAGCGCGGCCCGTTCGTGTGGGAGCACGCGCCGGTGCGGGAGAGCTGCGCCACCTGCCACGACGCCCACGGCTCGAACCACCGCAACCTGCTGGTCAGCAAGGACTCCTTCCTCTGCCTCCAGTGCCACTCCTACGGCGGGCACATCAACCTGCCGCGCTACAACCGCACGAGCAACCCGTACGGCACCGGGTGCGTCAACTGCCACCTCGCGGTGCACGGATCGAACCACCCGTCCGGCGCCAAGCTGACCCGCTGACGGCCCGCCGAGGGAGGGGACCGAGATGAACCGCAACCTGACGCTCGCCCTGGCCGTCCTCCTGCTGCCGCCGGCCCTCGCCGCGCAGGAGCAGGGGATCGAGACCGCCTCGGAACTCGAGGCCGGCGTCCAGCAGGTGGACGTCGACACCGACTCGAGCAAGTTCAACGAGTATCGCGACCGGCGGGACGGCTTCACGCTCTTCGACCTCGGCGTCGAGGTCTTCGACCCGGCGAGCGGGCGCTACCTGGAGCTGCGCGGAGCCGACGTCGGCCGCGACGACCAGAGCGTCGGGCTGCGCGCCGGCCGGCTCGGCCGGTGGGCGGTCGACGCCGACTGGGACGAGATCCCCCACCTGCTGAGCGCCAAGGCGCAAACCCCGTTCATCGACCGCGGCGGCGGGCTGTTCGTGGTGCCGGCGGCGGTGCCGATCACGTTCAAGAAGCTGGCGACCGCGGCGCCCGACGCCCCGGGCGTCGTGGCGAGCGACGCGCTGATCGCGGCGTTCCTCGACGACACGTTGCATCCGGTGCCGCTCGGCACCCAGCGCGAGCGGGGGAGCGCGGCGGTCACCTACCGGGGCCTCGAGGCCGTCGACCTGCGCCTGATCTACACCGGCGACCGGCGCAGCGGCTCGAAGGTGAGCTACGGGCCGATCGGCGACCGACCGCCGCGCACGCTCAACGCCCAGCTCGCCGAGCCGGTCGAGTACGAAACCCGCGACGTCGCGTTCCAGGCCGACCACGCCGGCGAGCGCTACCGGGTGGGTCTGAGCGTCCGCCACTCGGAGTTCGACGACGCCGTCGACACCTTCACCTGGCAGAATCTCTTCGCCACCCCCGCGCCCGGTGCGGACTTCGACGTCTGGGACCGCGCGGTGTCGGCGTTCGGCCGGCGCCCGCTCGCCCCCGACAACCGGCTCCAGAACGCGGCGCTGACGCTCGGATTCGACACTCCGCGCGACGGCCGGATCGACGTGACCGCCGCCTACGGCGTCCTCGAGCAGGACGAGACGCTCCTGCCTTACAGCTTCGCCGAGGGCGTCCTGGTCGATCCGGATCTCCCGCGGGCGACCGCCGCGGCGGAGATGCGCACCGCGCACCTCAACGTCGCCTACGGCGTCAACCCGACCGCCCGGGTCAATCTCCGCGCCTTCTATCGTCTCGACGACCTCGACAACCGGACGCCGGAAGACCGCTGGTGGTACGTCACCCAGGACACCAGCAACCTCGACGGCACGCGCAGCTACAAGAACCGCCGGATCAACCTGGCGTACGAGCACGAGACGCAGAACCTCGGCGTCGACGCCCTCGTGCGGCTCGACCTCTGGCGGAGCACGCTCGGGCTCGGCTACGAGCGCGAGGAGATCGACCGCGCGTCCCGCGAGGCCGACACCGGCGAGGACCGGGTGAAGCTCCAGTGGCGCGCGCGGCCGGACGACCGGCTCGCGCTCCGGCTGCGCTACCTGTTCGGCGACCGCGCGGCGGACGGCTACGACACCTTCGTGACCCGCCAGAGCTACTGGTACACGCCGGCCCAGGCCGGCGCCGACAACGACAACCCCGCCTTCACGTTCACCAACCACCCGGACATGCGGCGCTTCGACGTCAGCGACCGCGAGCGCCACCAGCTCGATTTCACCGCCACCGTCACCGGCGGCGAGACGTTCGTGCTCTCGGCGACCGCCGGCTACCGCTCCGACGACTTCGATTCCGCGGTGCGGCCGAGCCAGCCGCTCTCCGGCAGCGGCCTGCCGGAAGAAGCGGCGTCGACGCCCGGCGATCAGCTCGGCCTGCTCGAGGACGACCGCTGGCAGCTCGGCCTCGACGGCTTCTTCGCTCCCGGCGAGCGGCTGACCTGGAACCTGTTCGCGAACTGGGAGCGCACGGAGAGCCGCCAGCGCTCCCTCGAGTTCAACGAGAACAACAAGCAGAACCCGAGCGCGGTCGCCACCGCCGAGCTCGGTCCCTGGACCCGCGCCGGCAGCCAGTGGAGCGCCGACTTCGACGATCGGACGACCGTGTTCGGGTTCGGCGGGAGCTACGTCGTCGTACCGGACCGCCTCACCCTGCGGCTCGACTCCTGGGCCTCGCTCGGCCGGGTGGAGATCGACTACGGCGGCTTCGGCGTCGCCAGCTTCGACGGCGCGCCGTTCCCGGACAACCACCAGTTCGCGTTCCGCAGCCCGCCGGCGATCCGCAACGACCAGATCAGCGCCGAGACCCGGGCGGAGATCCAACTCCGGCCGCAGCTCGACCTCGTCGTCGGCTACCTCTACGAGCGCTACCGGATCCGCGACTGGCAGCAGGAGGCCGACACCCCGTGGTTCGAGTCGGTCGGCAGCGAGTTCCTGCTGCGCGACACCTCGCGCTCCCACCAGTGGGGCAACCGCCTGGTCAATCTCGGGAGCTACCTCGCCCCCGACTACCAGGGCCACGTCGCCTGGCTGAGCCTGGCGTACCGGCTCTGAGGGCCGTCCCGATGTCCGGCCCCTACTGGTGCCGCGTCCGCATGGCGAGCAGGCGGAACCCGATCCCGGCGGCGAGGATCGCGGCGCCGGTCGCGATCACCCGGGTCGGGAGCGCCAGCGCGAGCACCGTGCAGGTGACCAGACCGACCGCCGCGACGACGTCGGGGTAGAGCCTCTCCGCCCTGGGCATCCGCAGCGCCGCCAGGTTGGCGAGGCCGTAGTAGACGAGGATCGCGAACGAGGCGGCGGCGGCGACGCCGGCGAGCGTGCCGGTCGCGGCGACCACCGCGGCGAGCGCGCCGACCGCGAGCACCGCGCGGTCCGGTACGCCGTGGCGCGGATGGACGTGCGCGAAGACCCGCGGCAGGTCGCCGCGGCGGGCCATCGCGAACGCCATCCGCGACAGGCCGAGGAGCTGCGAGAGGATCACGCCGAGCATCGCGGTCACCCCGCCCGCCGAGACCACGGTCGCGATCCCGGGATACGGGAACGAGCGGGCGGCGGCCTGGAGCGGCGCCGCGGTGGCCGCGAGCGCCTCGGCGCCGGCGGCGCCGACCGCCACTGCCGCCACCGCCAGGTAGAGCGCGACCGCGCCGGCGATCGTGATCACGGTCGCGCGCGGGATCGTCCGCCGCGGTTCGCGCACCTCCTCGCCGAGGGTCGCGATCCGCGCGTAGCCGGTATAGGCGAAGAAGAGGAGCGCCGCCGCCTGGAGGATTCCCCGCCAGCCGGCCGGCGCGAACGGGCGCAGGCGTTCGAGCGAGAACGAGCCGGCGCCGGCGGCGACGAAGACGACGAGCGCGCCGAGCGACACCGCGACGATCGCCAGGTTGACACGGCTCGAGCGGCGGATGCCGAAGTAGTTGAGGGCGGTGAAGAGGGCGATCGCGCCGGCCGCGACCGCGCGCGGCGGCACGCCGGGCAGGAGCGCCCCGAGATAGCCGGCGAGGCCGAGCGCGACGGTGCCGGCGGCCGCGATCTTGCTCGCCAGGAACATCCAGCCGGCGGCGAAGCCGGCCCACGGGTTGAGCACCCGGTAGCCGTACTCGTAGGTGCCGCCGGACTGCGGGTAGGCGGCCGCGAGCTGGGCCGAGCTGAGCGCGTTGCAGGTCGCGGCCACCGCGGCGATCGCCAGCGCGACCAGCAACGCCGGCCCGGCGATCCCGGCGGCGACGCCGGTAACGACGAAGATCCCGGCGCCGACGATCGCGCCGAAGCCGATGCCGACGGCGTCGAGCGTGCCCAGCTCCCGGCGCAGGGCGCGGGCGCCCTCGGCGGGCTCTGCGGACTCGCCTGGCTGCGCTGGCGCGTGCTCGCCGGTCGCGAGCGGAGGGCCGGCCGCGGTCATCTCGCAAGCCGCCCGGGGCTACGTCTTGGCCTTCTTCAGGTGGCGGACCGAGCCCTGGATCAGCTTCTTCAGCGTCGGCAGGTCGACGTCGGCCAGGCGCTTGAGATAGAGGCACGACTTGCCGGTCGTGTGCGTGCCGAGCCGTGCCATCAGCTCGCCGGCCTGGTCGAAGCCGGTCATGATGTAGAGCGTCAGGTTCTGCTTCCGGGGCGAGAAGCCGGTGAGCATCCAGTCACCTTCGCGTCCGGAGGCGTAGCGGTAGTGGTAGCTGCCGAAGCCGACGATGGACGGGCCCCACATCCTCGGCTCGCTACGGGTGACCTTCTTCATCAGCTCCAGGAGCGTGAAGCAGTCCTCGCGCCTGCCGGGGTCGGGGATGGCATTGAGAAACGCCTCGACGTCCTGATCGGTCGGCTTCGTCTTCAGCTCGGCCATCTCGGCTCCTTCCGATCGCCGCAGGCTCAGGGCCAGGCCGCCGCGGGCCGGCCCTGCCACAACCAGGCGATGAAATCGATCAGCGGCGGCTCGCCGCCCAGCTCGCGCAGGCGGAGGTTGATCTGCCCGCGGTGATGGGCGGTGTGGGCGTAGACCTGGATGAGGACCTCGCCCGCCGTCGGCTGCCGCGGCTCGACGCCGAAGCGCGCGGCCGCCTCGGCGGTCCAGGGGACCTCGATCTGCCGGTCGAGAGATTCGTCGCCGGCCCGCGCCAGCTCGCCGTGGATCTCCGGGTAGTAGGCCCGCGCCCACCCGGCGAGCGCCGGCGCGTCCATGCCCTCCCCGGCGTGGCGATCGATCGCCTCGCCCCGCCACATGCTCAGGAACACGCGCTGGACCAGGTGCACGTGGTGCAGGCGCTCGTGCAGTCCGGCGTCGCACGCCGCCGGCGCCGCCAGCACCGCGCGCCACACTTCGGCGTCCGCCCACTCCATCTGGCGGAAGAGGTCGCGCAAGAGATCGATCGCGGTCACGTGGCGAGCGAGCATAGTACGCGCCCGCATTTCGGCGCGCGGTCTCTTGACCCGGACGCCCCGGCGCTGGTCTGCTTCGAGCCCTGATGGCGGGCAGCGGAAAGGAGGTCGCCGGCTCCGGGCCGGGACGGGCGCCGTGGTGCGTCTGGGTGGACACCGGCGGGACGTTCACGGACGGCGTGGCGGTGGACCCGATGGGGCAGGTGGTGCGGGCGAAGGTGCTGTCGTCGAGCGCGATCCGGGCGCGCGTGGCGGCGCCGCCGCGCGGGCGCGGGGTCCGGCTCGCCGGGTTGCCGGCCGGGCTGCCCGCGGGCTTCTTCGCCGGTTGGCGGCTGGTCGCGCTCGGGTCGGGCGGGG
>CAZNIX010000047.1:0-17098 GCA_964573125.1 uncultured Thermoanaerobaculia bacterium | reverse complement strand
TCATGGACGCTCCGGCCGCAACGGCCGAACCGCGCGGCCTGCTCGGCGAGGCGGTCGCGCGTTTCGTCTGGCGCACCCGCTACCGCATCGCCCGCGACGGCGTCGCCGAGCGCTCGATCCGCGACACCTGGCGCCGCGTCTCCCGCCACCTCGCCGCGGCCGAGCCCGAGCCGCGCCTCTGGGCGCGGCGCTTCGCCGGCCTGCTCGCCGGCTGGCGCTTCCTCCCGGGCGGCCGCATCCTCGCCGGCGCCGGCGGGCCGCAGCGGGCGACGCTCTTCAACTGCTTCGTCATGGGCACGATCGAGGACTCGCTCGACGGCATCTTCCGCGCCCTCCAGGAGGGGGCGCTGACGCTCCAGGCGGGCGGCGGCGTCGGCTACGACTTCTCCACCCTGCGCCCGGCCGGGATGCCGGCGCGCACCGCCGGCACGATCGCCTCCGGGCCGGTCTCCTTCCTCCAGCTCTGGGACTCGATGTGCGCCACCGTGCTCGCCACCGGCAACCGCCGCGGCGCGATGATGGGCACCCTGCGCTGCGACCACCCCGACGTCGAGCGCTTCATCGACGCCAAGCGCGAGCCGGGCGCGCTCGCGCGCTTCAACCTCTCGGTGCTGGTCACCGAGGAGCTGCTGGCGGCGGCCGCCCCCGGCCGCGAGTGGCCGCTGGTCTTCCCCGCCGCCGCCGGGCCGCCGCCGGGCGGCGACGGCGGCGTCGTCCACCGCCGCTGGTCGGGCGGCGCCGGCCCGGTCGCCTGCCGCGTGCACCGGGTGGTCGACGCGCGCGAGCTGTGGCGGCGGCTGACCCGCGCGGCCTACGACTGCGGCGAGCCGGGAGTGCTGTTCATCGACCGCATCAACCGGCTCGACAACCTCTGGTATCGCGAGACCATCGACGCCACCAATCCCTGCGGCGAGGTGCCGCTGCCGCCGTACGGCGCCTGCGACCTCGGCTCGATCAACCTCACCCGCTTCGTGCGCCGGCCGTTCACCGCCGAGGCGCGGCTCGACCTCGAGCGGATCGGCGCCACCGCCGCGCTCGCGGCGCGCCTGCTCGACGACGTCATCGACCGCTCGCCGTTCCCGCTCGAGCGCCAGCGCCAGGAGGCGCTCGGCGCCCGCCGGGTCGGCCTCGGGCTCACCGGCCTCGCCGACGCCCTGGTCCTGCTCGGCCTCGACTACCGCTCGGAGGCGGCGCGCGCGACCGCGGCCGCCGCGGCGCGCGCGATCTGCCACGCGGCCTACCGCGCCTCGGTGGCGCTCGCGGCCGAGAAGGGGAGCTGCCCCTACCTCGACCGCGACCTCTTCCTGCGCGGCGAGTGGGCCGCCGCGCTGCCCGCCGACGTGCGCGCGGGGATCGCCCGCCGCGGCCTGCGCAACAGCCACCTGACCGCGATCGCCCCCGCCGGCTCGATCAGCCTGCTCGCCGGCAACGTCTCGAGCGGCATCGAGCCGATCTTCGCCCGCCGCTACCGGCGCCGGCTGCTGCGCCCCGACGGCGAGCTCGAGGAGTTCGAGCTGACGCCGTGCGCGCTCCGCCGCTGGCGCGCCGGCGGCGGCGAGGGCGATCCGCCCGCCTTCGTCACCGCCGCCGAGGTCGCGCCCGAAGAGCAGCTTGCGATGCAGGCCGCGCTGCAGCCGCTCGTCGACCAGGCGGTGTCGAAGACCCTCCAGGTACCGGCGGACTCCTCCTTCGACGAGTTCGCCCACGTGTTCGAGCGCGCCGCCGCGCTCGGGCTCAAGGGGTGCACCGCCTTCCGCGTCAACCCGGTGCGCGCCGGGGTGCTGATCGCCGAAGGCCCGCCGCCGACCCTCCCCTCCTGCCGCAACGATCGTGGACCCTGACGCCGTCCGCCGCGGTCGCGGCGCCCGCCGGGCCCGCTTCGCGACGACATCGCGCCGCCGATTCGCGTTGGCGTTTCGCCGTGGCCCGGGAGCACCATCAGCGCGACCACCGCACGGGCGACCTCCACGCCATCGATCCGAAGCTGTTCGATCTGCTCGAGGCGCTCGCCGCGGCGATCGGCCGGCCCCGCGACCCGGGAGACTGCGCATCGGCACCTCGGGCTTCCACTACCCGCACTGGCGCGGGGTCTTCTATCCGCCGGAGCTGCCGGCTGTGGAGTGGCTTGCCTTCTACAGCGGCCGGTTCGACACCGTCGAGATCAACAACACCTTCTACCATCTCCCCGGCGAGGAGACCTTCGCCGCCTGGC
Source organism: uncultured Thermoanaerobaculia bacterium (assembly GCA_964573125.1). GTDB lineage: Bacteria > Acidobacteriota > Thermoanaerobaculia > Multivoradales > JBCCEF01 > CAVSQV01. The sequence goes on along the minus strand of CAZNIX010000047.1, from coordinate 14,886 downwards.
GGCGCGCGGCCCCGCGCGGCTTCTGCTACGCCCTCAAGTTCAGCCGCTGGGGCTCGCACATGAAGCGGCTCAGGGACCCGCAGGAGTCGATCGGCCACTTCCTCGCCCGCGCCCGCCTGCTCGGCGCCGCCCTGGGGCCGATCCTGGTCCAGCTCCCGCCCCGCTGGTCCGCCGACCCCGCCCGCCTCGAGGCGTTTCTCGCGGCGGCGCCCCGCGACGTGCGCTGGGCGTTCGAGTTCCGCGACCCGAGCTGGCTGTGCGCGGAGGTCTACGCGACGCTCGCCCGGCACGGCGCGGCGCTGTGCCTCCACGACCTGCTCGCGCGCCATCCGCGCCGGGTGACCGCCGGCTGGGTCTACCTGCGCTACCACGGCGTCCACTACGCCGGCAGCTACTCGCCGCAGAAACTCGCCGCCGAGGCGGCGCGGATCCGCCGCTGGCTCGCCGCGGGTCTCGACGTCTACGCCTACTTCAACAACGACGCCGGCGGCCGCGCGCTCGCCAACGCCGCCGACCTGCGGCGCTACTGCGGGGCCGGCGCGGCGGGCTCGGCGAGCCCTGCGCGGAACCGCGTCTAGTCGACATAGGAACGGGTAGCGCTCCAGCTCCTCCCGCGTGAGCCCCCGAGCGGCGGAGTGCGAGCGTCGGCGTCGGTGCGGATCACCGTCCCCGCCGCAGTGTGCCCGCGCCGGCGTCCTCGGCGACTGCGAAGCCCGCCGCCGGCGGCCCCGGTGCCGGGGGCCGAGACACCCGCGGAGTCCGGTGGCGCGAGCGCTGACCTCGGTGGCCTCCGAGGCGGCTCAGGGCGGCAGGCTCTCGGAGCACGGGGCTGCCGCGTCTCCCTCCCCGCATTCGGTCCCGGCAGCCCCCACCGTCTCGAGCGACGTGGAGCCGACGGACACGGCGTTCCCCGAGACCTCGAGCACGGCCTCGAGGCGCGAGATCGGCGTGGAGCCGATCACCAGCATCTGACCGATCAGGACGCTGGGCGTGGAGCGCAACCCCAATCGCCTGGCCTCTGCGACGTCCGCATGCACCGCGGCCTCGGCATGGCGGCCCTCGATGCAGTCCCGGAAGGCCTCCGGGTCGGGCACACCCCAGGAAGGATCCCCGGGGTCGCTCAGGAGCCCGCCGAGCTCCGGTTGCCGACTGAACAGCATCCGCTTGGTCATCCAGAAGCTCCCTTGCCTGGCGGCACACTCGCTGGCGAGGGCCGCCGGCTCCGCCCAGGGGTGGATCGACCTCAGCGGGAGGTGGCGGAAGACGAGCCGCAATTGGTCCTCGTTGCGCTCGAGCAACTGGTCGAGGGTACGGTCCATCTGTGCGCAGGCGGCGCATTGGAAGTCCCCGAACTCCTGAACCAGCACCTTTCCGCGGCCCCGAATCCGCACGATGCTGAAGCCGTCGGCCGCAGGCGCCGGCTCGGAGATGGCGAAGATCTTGGGAATCGTCCCGAAGGGGAGCAGGTAGCCCAGCGCTCCCAGACAGAGCACCGCCACGGCTCCAAGACGGCGCCAGTTCGGACGCAGGCACGCCAGGACGAAGCCGGTGAGGAGCGCCGCCGAGGCGAGCAGGCACGGAGGGCAGCCCACCCGGAAGACGGCCATCTCCACCCATACGAGCCATGCCGCCGTGAGGGCGCCCACGGCAGCAAGTCCCACCTGCGCCACCCTCGCAGTGGTCAGCCACCACCGGCTCAGCCACCGCTGAATCACCATCGACACGAGCAGGGCCGCCACCAGATAGGCGACCCTGAGGAGGAGCATCGTGCCGCCGGCGTGGTAGATCGCGCTAACGTCGAGCAAGTCCATCGCCTGGTCACTCCATGCGCAGAGCGAGCATCGGGTCCGCTCCGGCGAGCGATCGTGCCGGGACGTAGCTCGCCAGCACGGCGCTCAGCGTGAGGGTGACGAGCACCGCGATCAGGGTCACGGGGTCGAGGACTTGGACCCCGTACACCAGACTGCCGATGAGCTTGGCGAGCCCGATCCCCCCGAGGCTGCCGAGGAGGAGACCGACCGCCATCAGCCGCAGGCTGCGGCCCATGAAGAGACGCACGATCTGCCGTGGTGCCGCACCGACGGCGACGCGGATGCCCATCTCTCGCGAGCGCTCCCGCACGAGGTAGGTCGTCACGCTGTAGATGCCGATGGTCGCGAGCAGCAACGCGACGCCGCTGGCGATCAGCATCAGAACCACGACGAAGCTCAGTCCCAGCATGACCTCCTGGATCGCTCGCTCCATGGTCCTCAGGGAGTGGACCGGCTGATCCGGGTCGAGCCTCGTCACGATCCTCCTGAAGGGCTCCGCCAGAGTCGTCGGGTCTCCCGCGACGCGTACGAGGATGTCCATCCGGCGGCCCGGTGACTGCGACATCGGCATGTACAGGGTGGGCTGGATCTCGGTCTCCAACCAGCCGTGCCGGACGTCGGGCGCGACCCCCACCACCGTGAGCCATCGGTCCGGGAGCCGCGAATCCTCGGCCTTAACGCGCTCGCCCAGGGGATTCCGGTTCGGCCATGCCCGCGCGGCGAACCTCTCGCTGACGATCGCCACCGGAGTGCCGTCGGCCCGGTCGGTCTCGGTGAACGTGCGCCCCCGCTTGAGCGGGATCCGCAGGGTCTCGAAGAACGCCGGCGTGATCGATCGGAAATTGGCCCTCGGTTTGCCGGCTTCGGGTGGTCGGGAATCTCCATCGATGACGTAGGCGGTGGTGCCGTTCAAGGCCGCGAAGGGCATGTAGTTGACCGCGGCGACGTCGGTCGCTCCCGGCAGCGCCCGGGCCTCCGCGACGAGCCGCTGGAAGAAATCCGCCGCCTCGCCCAGGTCTTCATACCGGCTCCCGGGGAGCACTACGTGAGCCGCCAGCACCTGCTCGGGTGCGAAGGGCTTGTTCTTCTCGACCAGCGTCCGGAAGGCATCGACCATGACGCCGGTGCCCACCAGGAGCGCCACCGCCAGCACCACCTCCGCCACCACCAGGACCTCCTGCCACCGGCGGGAGCGCCTGCTGCCACCCGCCGTCGACGATCCCTTCATGCTGACGCTCAGGTCGGTCCGCGACAGGTGGAGCGCCGGAGCCAGACCACAGGCGACGCCGCAGACCAAGGCGACCGCGAGCGTGAAAGCGAAGACCCTCCAGTTCATCTCCACGCCGCTCCACCCGGACAGCCATCGGCTCAGGGCCACAGGAGTGTTGGCGCGGATCGTGGTCACCGCGAGGTAGCCGAGGCCCCAGGCGAAGGCACCTCCCAGCATCGATACCACGACGCTCTCCACCAGGAGCTGGTGAACGACCTTCGGCCGGGACGCTCCGAGCGACGAGCGCGTCGCGATCTCCAACTCGCGGCCCGAGGCCCGGGCGAACTGGAGGACCGCAACGTTGACACAGGCGACGAGCAGCACGAAGCCCACGATACCGGTCAACAGCAGCACGAACGGCCGGACCGGCCCTACCACGAGGTCGACGAGCGGCCTGACCAGGACGCCCCACCCGCGGTTCGTGTCCGGGTACTTCTTGGCCACCTCCTCCGTGATGGCCGTCAGCTCCGCTTCCGCCCGCTCGAAGGAGATCCCGGGCTTCAGCTTCGCGACCACGCTCAGATATCGTGCGTGCCGGTCGGTCTGCTGCACGGGCCCGAGTGCCAGGGGGACCCAGAGTTCCGTCCCGCCGACTGGGAAGCGAAAGCTGGCCGGCATGACGCCGATCACTTCGTGGACGTGACCGTTCAGTCGGAGAGTGGAGCCCACGGCCTTCTCCGAGCCCTGAAACAGCTTCTGGGCGAGGTCGTAGCTCAGGACCACCACCTCCTCGCCTCCCGCCTCTCCCTCGGCGTCCATGAAACGGCGGCCCGCGACCGGCGTCACGCCCAGGACCTGGAAGAACCCCGGAGTCACCCGGTAACCCTTGACGGGGATCGGGTCCCCGATCCCCGAGAGGCTCGCGTCCCACCACGCGTAGGCGGCCATGGACTCGGTGGAGGTGGACTGGCGCCTCCAGTCGAGATAGGTCGCAGGCGAGGCGATGCTCCAGCTCCCCTGGGGCTTCCGCTCCAGGATCGAGATCAGTCGGTCCTGCTCGGGGAGATCGAGCGGACGGTTCAGGAGCGCATCGGAGATCGTGAAGATCGCCGTGTTGGCTCCGATGCCGAGGCCCAGGGTCAGCGCGACCCCGAGGGTAAACCAGGGGGTTCGCCGCAGCGTCCGCAAGGCGAGCCGGAGATGTTGGACGAACATGGTCTGAATACCTCTGGTCAGGATGCCGCCACTCCGCCGTCCCGCTGCCGTTTCCGGCCGCGGTTCCGCTTCGCTCTCCGCCACCGGGCCACCACCAGCCCGATGAACCCCAGCATCAGGGCGAGCCGCGCCAGGGAGCTCAAGGGACGCTCGGGGAGCTCGCCGAGGATCCGGATCAGGCGGCCCCCGAACAGGTAGGCCACCACCCCGGCGAAGCCCGCGGCGTAGAGTCCGAGCACGAGCGCAGGTCTCCGGCCGCCGGTCAGGAAGACCCGAACCGACGACCATGCCCGGCGCCGGATGTTCGTCCGGCGCAGGAGGGTCGAGGTGATGAAGTAGCCGTCCGTAGGCAGGAACGGAACCAGGTTGAAGAGGCCGAGGGCGAGGTTGAGGTACATCGCCTGGGCCCAAAGGGCCGCCGTGCGCCCGTCGGTATTGAGCGCGAGCCACGCCGTCGTGCCGGCGAGGACGAGATTACACGCCGGGCCGGCCGCCCAGACGCAGACCCGCTGCCGAGGCGTGAGGGTATAGAGCCCTCCGACCCGCAGGAAGAAGGTCGGTAGGAATCCGAGGTAGAAGCCCAGCTCGAACCGCTTCGGTATTCGACCGAAACGCGCCGCCACGGCGCCATGGCTGAGCTCGTGAAGGAAGAAGCTGCCCCCGAGGAGCAACAGTCCGCCGATCACTCCGCTCCACGTGGCACCCTCCGGCGGTAGGAAGCCCGGCAGCGTGCTCGGGCCACCGAGGAGGTCGAGGGACCAGACGAGGCCCAGGAGGAGGACCAGGACGATCGAGACCCGCGGGAGGTTCCGCCCGATCCACCGGAAGGCCGGCTCGACCGGCCGCAGGCTGACCCTCGCCAGGCGGACGAAGTTGCGCTCAAGCGGCGTGTCCGCCGGAATCGGGCGCCCCGTCTCGTCGAGGACCAGGCCCGCGTCCCATAGCTTGTCGCAGAGCACCGACAGGTCGGTCGCGATACCTTGGCGGCGCAACCGCTGCTCCGCTTCCTCGACGCTGCGGGACTGCCTCAGGCTCTGGAGCATGGTCTCCACCGCGGCCAGCTTCCCGTTGGGGACCGTCATGAAGCGGTCGAGCTCCAGGCTGCCGACGATGCTCACGCCGTCCTCGATGAGCGTCCCGTCGGCAGTTCGCTTCTCGGGGAAGAAGGGCCAACTGGAGATCCCGTCCACCAGCCGCGGCAGATCCGGCCGATCCGAAGGTAGCGGGGCTCCCGGTGCCATCAGGCGACCATCCTCAGCAGACCGAGCCCTCGTCCTCGAGCTCCCACGAGCTCGTGGCACGGTCGCGGATCGCTTTCCACCGCGCCGGGTCCGCCTGGGCCTCCCCCAGTTTGACGAGCACCGTCCTCAGGGTGCGGCGCACGGTGTTGCAGTACCGCTCGTCGATCTGCTCCATCTTCCCGGTGCCGTTCTGGTTGTTGCCGAGACAGACGTTGCAGACGTAGCGCGCGTAGCACTTGCTGCACTGGGGGTTGCGGGCCCGATCGTTGTCGAGGATCCGCTGCAGGATGCGGGCGGCGACGCCGTTGAACACCTCGTCCCGCGCCACGTTTCCCATGCGGAAGCTCGGCATGCCGGCGAACATCCAGCAAGGGTAGACGTCGCCGTGGGGGTCGACCACGAGCTGAGACGTGCCGGCGGGGCACATCTGGAGGCTCGCACGGCGGCGGATGAGCTTCTTCACCATGCCCGAGACGAGGTCCAGGCCGGCGCGGGTCCGGCCGCGGCGCCCCGGGGTTGCGAGCACTTCGAGCAGCTCGTCCATGGCGCGGGCGGCTGCCGCCTCGAACTCCGCCTCGAGCTTCGGCGGCTCGCCGTCCCAGGGGTCCAGGGGGTTTCCCGGCTGCAGACCGGCCGCGGCGATGTGAGGCGCCGAGACTCCGACCTCGTCGGCGAAGAACCGGCTGAGATCGGAAACCGTCACGCCCTTTCGGGCCTGGGTCTTGGTCAGCGTACACTCCACCCCGAGCTTGTCCGCGTGCTTCTCCCGGTACCGGCCGATGTTGACCATCACCTTCTCGAAGCTGCCGGCCCCGCCTCGGAAGACCCTCTCCGCGTCCTGTACCTCCTTCGGGCCGTCGATGCTGAACGTGACCTGCACATCGAAACGATCGATGATCGCGAACATCTTCTCCGTGAGCCGAGCTCCGTTCGTGATCATCGAGAAGCTCACGCCCCGGCCCCGGCGCTCGGCCTCGGCCAGGGAACGCTCGCAGGCGTACTCGATGACCTCCTCACTCAGGGTCGGCTCGCCACCGATGAACATCAGCTCTCCGAACCCGCCGAACGCCCGGTGGAAGCTCTCCAGCGCGGCGTCCACGGTCTCGTTGGACATCACGGTCGCCCGCTCGTTGAAGACGGTGTCGTGCTCGTAACAATAGCTGCACGCGAGGTTGCAGTAGTTGTTGACCATGAATACGAGCTTGGGGAGGACGGGCCCGAAGAACGTGGCCACGTCGGAGCCGGAGCTCGGTCGCGCCGCCGGCGGCGCTGCACGGATCGCATCGACAACTCCGCGCAGGAACCCCTCGAGCGCCTCGGGGCGCAGGCTGCGCCCCGCGCAGACCTCCTCCACCGACCGCCCGTCGCGGATCTCGGCGAGCGACTCGCTCGCCTGTTCGTTCAGGCGAAAGAGCTGGAGGGTCTCGGGTACGAAGAGAACGTGGACCGAGCCGGAGGAGAACTGCAACGTCCCGAGCTCTCGGAATTGCTCATGCGTCGTGGTCATTGGACATCTCCTGTCTCCATCCGCCGGTTTTCCGCTGGGCCGCGGGAGAGGAAGGAGGAGCTGAAGACGCCGGAGCATCTCCAGCTCCTCTCGCGGCTACGCCACTAGCCGGACGCCTCCGGAACCTCGTGGCACTCGCAGCCACAGCCGGTGCACGGGACGATCTCCTCTTCGAGAGCGTCGATGTCACCCAGCTCCACGGCCTCGATGACCAGCTCCTGCTCGTTCATTACGTTTCACCTCCTTTCCATTAGGTCTTTGGGGGACAACGAGACGCCTCCCCAAGATCGGCCGACTCCTCGCAGCCGGTCGCAAGAACCGGCCGCGGATTCAGCTTGTCCAGGTTGTGCCACCCGAACCATTGCGCGGGGCACCTCTCGACCTCTGCCTGCAACCGCTCGAACAGCTTCTCAGTCATCCTGTTCATCCGCGCCTTGGAGCCCGATTCCTCCGGCGGATCGAGCGGCTCACCGAAGCGGCACACGAGGTGCCGCTCGGTCCGCTCCATCAGGACCGGCAGAACGAGAGGCCGACTCACGGCCGCCAGCCATCCGCCCCAAGGATTCACGTCGATCCAATGATCGAAGAAGCGCACGGGCAAGGTCGCCCGCGGAAATCGCGAGCGCACGATGCCGAAGTAGCGGGCGCGTTCGGCGATCGACGCGTCTTCGAATGTCGAAAGCGAGTAAACGTCGGGCATGGTCAGGACGGTGCCGCCTCGCCGCAACGCATCCACCAGCCGATTGACGCTTCCCAAGTCGAGGTTGTGCACCAACTCGAGAGCCCCGTAGGACGGGCGCGCCTCGCGCCAGGCCGCAAGCTGGTTCTTGGTCGCCTGAGCTCCCCAGCCGATGCTGATCGCGCCCATGCTCAGCAGCGAGTATCCTCGCCGCATCAGCGCCACCGGCAGCAAGCGGTTCGAGGAGAAGTGGAAACCCGAGAGGAGAACACCCTGCCCCTGGCGCCTCGCCCACTCGAAGACTTCTAAGCCCTCCAGCCGAACGAACGCATCCAACCAGCCTTCGACCTGCTCCAGGCGGCGCGTCCGGAGCGCTTCGAGGTCCACCACGTTCCACACGAGGTGGTCGAAATACTCTCGCTCGAACGCTCCTCGCCGGCCCGGAGTCGCCTCGGGGAAGATCCTCTCGAAGCCGGCGCCCGCACGGCGGACCTTCTGATTGCACGGCGCTGCGAGCATCTGCCCGAACAGCCGCCGGAGCAGGGGGCGAGCGATCGGCAGGGGCAGACGCCGCGTAGCCCGGACCAGCCTGGGAACCGTCTCGAAGCGAAGATGGAACCGAACCCGGTCCTGCACGCTGACGCGAGGGGTCTCGATCGCATTGCCGTCCAAGCGGGCGACCAGATCCGCCCCCAGGAGAACCTGGATCAGGGGCTCGAGCTTCACGGCCTCGGGCCGCGTCGCGAAGCGCTCCGCGAGCCAACGGCGCGTCTCCCCGATGCTGTCCCCCGCCTGGAACCGTCTCAGGGCTTCGACGCCGACGGCGCGAGTGGCCACCTCCTTCCGACCGCCGCGCCGGACTACGGAGTAGTGCCCGTCACCGAAATGGGTGATGCGCAGCGGATGCAACCGGAGCCGTGCCGAATCCTTGAGCTCGATCGAGGTCATGGCTTCACGGCTTCACGCTCGCGTGCGCCACGTTGTCGCGGGCGCAGGCCACGACCTCGCCGTAGGTCGTGAATCGTGCGAACTCGTCCTCATCGAGCTGGATGCCGAAACGCTCCTGGATCTTCAACGCCAGCTCGAGCGCGTCCAGGGAATCGACTGCCAGATCGTTCACCAGATGGGTGCTGTCCTCGAGGCTCTCCGGATCGATCTGCAGAATGCTCGCGAAGACCTCCCGCACCACCTGGTCCACCGCGCGCACGTCCACCTGCTGAGAGACCTTCATCTCACTCGTGCCTCCTGACGACCAGAACGGCGTTGTTGCCGCCGAACGCGAAGGCGTTGGAGACCGCGATCCTGGCTCCGATATCGCGGCATCCCTCGGCCACGGGATCGACATCGCATTCCGGATCCGGCAGGGTGTAGTTGATCGTAGGCGGCACGATGCCGGTGCTCACGGCGAGCACACACGCCACGAGCTCGGCGGCGCTGCTGGCACCGAGCATGTGACCGGTCGCGGCCTTGATCGAGCTGACCGGGGGGAGCTTCTCGCCGAAGACCTGTCGCAGGGCCGCCGTTTCGGTGCGATCGTTGAGCGGCGTCGCCGTGCCGTGAGCGTTGACGTAGTCCACCTCGTCGGGACGGATACCCGCCGACGCGAGCGCCCCCGCCAGAGCCCTCGCCTGTCCGTCGGCCGACGGAGCCGTCAGATGTGTGGCATCACTGGTGCACGCGTACCCCAGCACCTCGCCGAGAATCGGAGCGCCCCGCCGGATCGCCGACTCCATGTCCTCCAGCACGACCACCGCGGCCCCCTCCCCGAGGACGAAGCCTTCCCGGTCCCTCGAGAAGGGTCGGACCGCCCGGCTGGGTTGCCCGGAGAAGCTCGCGAGCACCTTCATCGACCGCCAGTTCTCGAGATGAACCGCCGTGAGGGTCGCGTCGCACCCGCCGGCCACGATGGGGCCCTTCAGGCCGTTTCGCACCATCTCGAACGCGAGGCCGACGGCCACCGCCCCGGAGGAGCAGGCCGTGGAGACGGTGAAGCTCGGCCCGGTGAGGTCGAAGCGGATGCCGACGGCCGCCGCGGCGCTGTGCGGCATGCACCCCGGGACGGCGTGCACGCTCAACGAGCGCCGGGAGAAGAAGTCGAAATAGAAGCGTTGGATGTTGTGTGCGGTTCCGGCCCCCGTGCCCAGGGCCAGCCCGATCGCGGCCCCCGCCTCTCGTCCGGCCTCCCCGGGCAAGAGCCGTGCGGTTTCCAGGGCCTGGTCCACGGCGGCCACACACATTTGAGCCGCTCGGTCGAGCCGCTGGGCCTCCCGGCGGGTCAACCAGCGGTCGGGAACGAAGTCTCGAACCTCGGCGGCGAACCACGGGCCCGAAAGCCCGAGCGCCTCTCCATCGAGCTCCCGGACGCCGGTCCGACCTTCCCAGACCGCCCGGCGGAACTCCTCGACGGAACTCCCCACGGGTGTCACCACCCCCATTCCCGTGACCGCCACCGGTTTCGCCACCCCGCCACCTTGCTTCCGGAGACGGAGCCATAACCCCGCCCCCGCGTCGGGCGTATAGGCTCATGTTAGCGCTTATTTAGGGGCGAGTCAACCCTCGACAGAAATCCAGGGATCGCCGGAGTTCGACAAGGAAGACGGTCCCCGTTCCGGCGCGTGCGGTCCGGTGGCGCTCCGTCGGACGAGCGGCGGTCCGGAGTCAGCGGGAACCGCGGCCCCGGACGGCCCGGGCCACGGCCGACTTCAGCTTCGAGGTCGTGAGGGGAGAGTGGCGTGGGATGTAGGTGACCAGACTTCCATCACCATCGAACACGAACAGCTTCGGGACCGCGATGTCGGTCCTGCGGTTCATGAGCTGGTACAACTCGTCGGGAGCGAAGGCGATTTGGAAGTTCACGCCGTGCTCCTCGGCGAACTTTCGGACCTTGACCAGATCCTCCTCGGGGTCTTCGACGGTCAGGCCGAGGACCACGAGGCGGTCACCGTACTCCTCCTTCAGGTCTACGAGGTGGGGAAAGGTCTTGCGGCACGGCACGCACCACGTAGCCCAGAACTCGACGACCACCGGGCGAGAGGGGTCGAGCAACTCGGCCAGAGGGACCGAATCGCCCTCGGTGGTGACCACGGTGAACTCGTGCTCGAGGATCTCGGGGACGGACGGCGGCTGCTCCCCCGCGAAGGCCACGGTAGAGATCACAAGGAGCCCCGTCGAGATTCCTGCCCGCATCGCCGAGGTCCCTCCCTTCGAGCAATCGTCCCATCGAAGAGTAGCATACGACGACGGGATGGCGCTACTCGTCCCTCCCCTCCTCCACCCGGATGGGGAAGAGCTCGGCCTGGCGGCGCCGACGCCTGAGGTGCTCGCCGATGGTGGGACCGACTGGCTCCTCGCCTGGCAGGCGGTGCGGATCCGCCGCTGGCTCGCCGCGGGCCTCGACGTCCAGGCCCACTTCGACAAACGACGCCGGCGGCTGCGCGCTCGCCAACGCCGCCGACCTGCGCCGCTACTGCGGGGCCGGCGCGGCGGGCCCGACGAGCCCTGCGCGGAACCGCGCCTAGTCGATGCGGAGGAACGGGTAGCGCTCCAGCTCCTCCCGCGTCCACAGCGAGACGCCGGCCTCGTGGCCGACGGTCTCGAGATCGATCACCAGCTCGGGGTCGTCGAAGGAGATCGCGCCCGGGGTTCCCCGCGCTTCGAGCGCCGCGAGGAGCGTCGCCGCGAGCGCGCGTTCTTCGTCGACCGAGGACAGCTCCCCCTTGAGCCCGCGCCGGTGCAGGCGGACGTAGAAGCGCTTGCCCGCGAGCCGCGGCAGCCAGCAGTGCACCGCTTGCTCGGCCGCGCGCTCGAACTCCTCGCGGCTGTCGAATCCGAAGCTCTGTTGGACCGGCAGGACGCGACCGATGTGCTGCTTGACCTCGCCGATGCTCTTGGCGTCGAGGCGCAGGCGCTCCATGAACTCGCCGAGGTCGTCGACCTCGAGCACGACCACGTTGTAGAAGCCGGTCTCGCGCACCCGCCCGTAATAGGAGAGCAGCTTCAAGGCCTGGCGGTAGCCCGGCCCCTCGAGAGTGACCACCACGTTCCAGCTCACGGCGCTACTCCAGCTCCATCCCCGCCCCCGGCTTGTCCGCGTCTTCGGCGGTTGCCGGCCAGCCTACGCCCGCCGCCGCGGCCGGCGAACACCTCGCGGGGTGGTTCGGGACTACCTCTCGGCGCGGGGCGGCGGATCGGCTCGCCTGCTAGGCTGTTTAGATGATGGGCTACCGGCTGCTGCCGCACACCGCGGATCTCCGCGCCGTCGTCGAGGCGCCCGACCGCGCCGGCCTCTACCAGGCGGCGGCCGACCTCGTGCGCGAGGTGGTCGCCGGCGATTCGCCGGTCGAGTGCGGCGAGGAGCGCGAGATCGCGCTCGACGGCGGCGACGAGCGGGAGCGCTTCTTCCGCTTCGTCCGCGAGCTGATCTACCTCTACGACACCGAGGGGTTCCTGCCGCGCGAGGTGTCGGCGGACGGCGCGCTGCGCGTGCGCGGCGAGCGCTTCGACCCGCGCCGGCACCACAGCGAGCGCCAGCTCAAGGCGGTGACCCGCCACGGCCTGCGCCTCGAAGCGGACGGCGGCGGCCTGCGCGCGGAGTTGGTGTTCGATCTCTGAGCAGCATCGAGGAGGCCGACCATGGCGACCAGCACGGCGACCGAGACGGCGACCGCAACAGCGACCGCGACCGCCACCGGGAGGCCGGCGGCGGCCCGCATCCCGGTCGAGCGCATCGACCCCTGGCGCGTGCGCATCCCGCGCCACGGCGGCATGCGCACCGAAGGCCTGGTGTTCGCCGACGAGCACATCCTCGCCGACCTCGAGCACGAGCAGGAGGCGCTGCGCCAGGTGATCAACGTCGCCCACCTGCCGGGGATCGTCGGCCCCTCGATCGCGATGCCCGACGTCCACTGGGGCTACGGCTTCCCGATCGGCGGCGTGGCGGCGTTCGATCCCGCGGGCGGCGTGGTCTCGCCCGGCGGCGTCGGCTACGACATCAACTGCGGCGTCCGCCTGCTGGTGGCGCCGGTGACCGCGGAAGAGGTGAGGCCGCGGCTCGAGGAGCTGGCCGACACCCTGTTCGAGACCATCCCTTCGGGCCTCGGCTCGGCACGCTCCGACCTCAAGCTCTCGACCGCCGAGCTGGACGCCGTGCTGGTCGAGGGCGCCGGCTGGGCGGTGCGCCGCGGGCTCGGCGTCGCGCGCGACCTCGAAGCGATCGAGGCCGGCGGCGCGCTCCCCGGCGCCGACCCGGCGCGGGTCTCCCAGCGCGCCCGCCGGCGCGGCCACGACCAGCTCGGCACCGTCGGCTCGGGCAACCACTTCGTCGAGGTCGGCCGCGTCGCCGAGCGCTTCGACCTCGCGGCGGCCGACGCGCTCGGGCTCGCGCCGGAGGCGGTGACGGTCTTCATCCACAGCGGCTCGCGCGGCCTCGGCCACCAGGTGTGCGACGACTACCTCGACCGCATGCTCGAGGCGAGCGGGCGCTACGGCATCGAGCTGCCCGACCCGCAGCTCTGCTGCGCGCCGCTCGGCAGCCCCGAGGCCGAGGCCTACTGGGGTGCCATGAACGCGGCCGCGAACTTCGCGTTCGCCAATCGCCAGGTGATGGCCCACTACGTGCGCCGGGCGTTCGCGCGCGTGCTCGGCGAGGCGGTCGGCGCCGGCGTCGAGCTGGTCTACGACGTCGCCCACAACATCGCGAAGCTCGAGCCGCACCGGGTCGGCGGCGCGGAGCGCACGGTGTGCGTGCACCGCAAGGGCGCCACGCGCGCGTTCCCGCCCGGCCATCCCGACCTCCACCCGCGCTTCCGCGCGCTCGGCCAGCCGGTGCTCATTCCCGGCGACATGGGGCGCTACAGCTACGTGCTGCTCGGCACCCAGCAGGCCTACGACGAGACCTTCGGCTCGTGCTGCCACGGCGCCGGCCGGCGGCTGTCGCGGCGCGCCGCCAAACGCGAGGCGCGGCCGCGCAACGTCCCCGCCGAGCTGGCCGCGGCCGGCATCCTGGTGCGCGCGGCGAGCCGGGCGACCATCGACGAGGAGATCCCCGAGGCCTACAAGGACGTGCGCGACGTCGTCGACGTCGTCCACGGCGCCGGCATCGGCCGCAAGGTCGCGATGCTCAAGCCGATGGCGGTGATCAAGGGGTGAGGGCGGCGGCCAGGTAGGCGACCGCGCCGGCGAGCGTCGCCAGGCGCGGGTAGTCGGCCTCGGGGATCTCGACCCCGAGCCGCTGGTGGACCCGGATCACGAAGTTGAGGAAGTCCATCGAGTCGAGGTCGAGCTGCTCGCGCAGGGGCTGGTCGGGGTCGATGGCGGCGGGATCCGTCTCGGGGGCGATCCCGCACAGGGCGGCGACCACGGCGATGCGGATCTCTTCCGGGCTCATGGCTCCTCCGCCCCCGGCTCCGGGGCCTCCTTCGGGGCTCACAGCTTCTCCGGCTCCTGCAGCAGGGCGTCGATCGCGGCCAGGAAGCGACCGCCGCGGTAGCCGTCGCTCGCGCGGTGGTCGGCGGCCAGGGTGGCGGTGACCACCGGCCGCACGCCGAGCAGCCCGCCCGCGGCCCACGGGCGCTCGGCGACGCGGCCGAAGCCGACCAGCGCCACCTGGGGCGGGAAGATCACCCCCGCGACCGAGTCGGCGCCGAGGTCGCCGAGGTTGGTGACCGTGAGGGTGGAGTCGGCGACCTCCGAGCTGCGCAGCGAGCCGCCGCGCGCGCGCTCGACCAGGCTCTTGAGCGCCGCCATGAGAGCGTCGAGGCCGAGGGCGTCGGCGTCGTGGATCGCGGGCACGACGACCTCGCCGCTACGGCGGGCGATCGCCACCCCGAGGTGGACCCCGCCGCCGGGCCGGAACTCGCCGTCGACCCAGAAGCCGTTCATCTCCGGCACGCGGCGCGCGGCGACCGCCACCGCCTTGAGCAGCAACGCCGCGGGGAGCAGCCGCTCGGTCACCGGGCGGCGCCGGTTCTCCTCGGCGAGCCAGGCGAGCGCGCGGCTCAGCTCGATGTCGAGACCGAGGTAGTAGTGCGGGATCTCGCGGTTGGCGCGCGCCATCGCCGCCGCCAGCGCCTTGCGTAGGCCGCCGGGCGGGCGGCGGCGGCGCGCGGCGGCGGCGCGCTCGACGTCGTCCTTGGTGATCGCGCCGCCGGCGCCGGTGCCGGCGACCTCTCCGAGGTCGATGCCCAGCTCCTCGGCGACCTTGCGCGCCACGGCGTGGACGCGCG
>CAZNIX010000046.1:3314-17506 GCA_964573125.1 uncultured Thermoanaerobaculia bacterium | reverse complement strand
CCGGCCGGCGGCGCGCCCGCGACGGCGGCGGCCGGCGGCGGGACGGCAGGCCGGGACGGAGCGGCGGCGGTCGAGAGCGCCGACGCGGCGGGCCAGGACGCCGCCGGCGAGTGCGACTCCTCGGTCAGCGTCTCGTCGCCGGTCGGGATGAAGGTGATCGGCCGCAGCACGTCAGGCGCCGACAGCTCGTCGGACGCCGCCAGCTCGTCGGGCGCTCCCGGCTCGTCCGGCGCCGCCGATGCGCCCGCCTCGGCGGTGTCGTCGTCCCGGCCCGCCTCCCACCCCTCCACCTCGTCGGGGAGCACGACCTTGGTGATCTCCCCCTCCTCCGTCTCGCGGCGGCGCGGCCGCACGGGCCGCGCAACCGGCGGCGGCGCCGCCGCCACGGCCTCGACCAGGGAGTCCTCGGGCACGGTGGTGAAGGTGAGGCGCGCGGGCGGCGCCCCGCTGGCGCCGACGGCGGCGGGCGCCTGGTCGGCCTCGACCTCGCCCCACAGGGCGACGCAGAGGCCGGTGCGCAGCTCCCGGTAGTCGCTCGGCCGGCGGGAGGGATCGCGGCGCAGGCAGCCCTCGAGCAGCCCGCGCAGCGCATCGCCGTCCTCGAGCTCGAACGCCACCGCGAGCGGCAGCTTGACCCGGGGCTCGTCCGAGCCCGGGTCGGACACCGTCGCCCCGAGCAGGCGGCAGGCGATGGCGCCCAGCGAGCGCACGTCGTCGCGCAGCCCGGCCTCGGGGTCGGCGCCGCTCTGGCGCGACCGCCAGACGCCGGGCGCCAGGCTCAGGATCTTCGCCCGCGGGCGGTCGGGCCCGGCCGCCACCCACAGGGTGTCGAGCGACAGATCGCCGTGGAAGATCCGCTCGCCGGCGAGCAGCTCGAGCCCGCCGACGACCTGCAGCAGGAGCGAGAGGATCTGCCCCGGCGACTCGCCGCCGAGGGTGTGGAACGGCCGCCCGTCGACCGGCTCGCGGACCAGGAAGACGGCGCCGTCGTCGGTCGCGCCGCCGTCGAGCACCGCCGGCAGGCTGGCGTGGCGCAGGCGCGCCAGCGCCGCCACCGCCTCCAGGAAGCGGCCGGCGGCGCCCGCGGTCGCGCCCCGGCTGGCCGCCACCAGCTCGACCACCACCCGCGCTCCGGAGGTGGCGTCAACGGCGGCGCAGACGGTCAGCGAGCCGTCGGAGGCGAGGACCTCCTCGGTCCGGTAGCGGTCGGTGATCTCCCTGACGGGCTGCACGGCACGGCCTGCACGAAGACAAGGGGCGGCGATTATACGACGCGCCGCCGATCGCTGCGCGCCGCACCGCAAAATCGCGCCGGTCGCAGCAGGCCTACGCGCGCCCTGGACCCGAACCTAGAAGCGCCAACTGAACCCGCCGTAGACGTGGCGCCCCGACAGGTCGAGGTCGCCGAGGCCCTCGAAATCGCCGTCCAGCTCGTCGTCGACGCGCTGCCAGCGGCCCTCGGCGAACACCCCCCAGCGCGGCCCGATCGGGACCTCGACGCCGGCGAGCCAGTACCAGCCGAGCGTGGTGTTGCCGTCGCTGAAGTGGTCGTTGAAGATCTCGAGCGGCGCGACTCCGAAGTCGATGAAGTCGCCGAACTCCTCGAGCTCCCAGTCGTAGACCCCGCCGCCGATCCCCAGGTAGGGGACCACCGGGGCGTCGGGACCGGTCAGGTGGACGACGTAGGCGGCGGTCGCCGAGGCGATCGTCAGCCGGGTGGTGTGGACGATCGGGCTGCCGAAGCCGTCGACGAAGTCGATGTAGGCCTGGCCGTCCTCGCCCTCGTAGGCGTCGAGCGAGAACATCAGGTTGCTGCGGCGGCCGAGCGCGAGCACGAAATCGCCGCCGAACGCGATGTCGTCGAATTGGTCGATGTCGCCGGTGAAGACGGCGAAGTTCTCGTCCCAGTACTGGGAGTCGCCGCGGGGCTCGAACTGCCCCAGGCGGAGACGGAACGAGTTGTCCTCGACGCCGGCGTAGCGGCGTTGGGCGGCGGCCGGGGCCGCCACCGCCAGCAGCGCCACCACGGCGGCGGCGCGCAGGAGCTGTCTGGTCACGGATTCGGTCATCGCAGGTCCCCCCCTCGTCGGATCGTGGTCGTTGGAGTCGTCGTGTTGCCTCGTCTCGGGTCGTCATGGGTCACCCGAAGCGCTCCGGTGACACCGGATAATCGAGCAACTCCGGTGCCAGCGCGGAGACGAGCCGCGGTTCCGGGGAACCGCGGTGCCGCGCGCCCCGAACGACCTGTCGAGAGGACACCGAGACCCACCGCGTGGGACGGCGGCCGGCGCGGAACCGCGAAGCGGCCCCCGCCGGTAAGATGCCGCCGGCCGACCGCAGCCACGACGCCGGCCGCGGCCGCGGAAAGGTGACCCGAACCACGATGCCCCGAAAACGCCCCCGCTCCGCCGCCCTCGCCCTCGCCTCCGCCGCCCTCGCCGCCGCGCTCGCCCTCGCCGGCTGCTCGCTCTTGGCGCCGCCGGTGCCCGAGCCCGAGGCGGCCGTCCCGCCGGCGCGCGGCGTGACCATCCTGGCGATCAACGACGTCTACCGCATCGAGGGACTGGGGGCGGTGACCGCCGGCGCCGGCGAGCGCGGCGGCCTCGCGCGGGTGCGCGCCCTGCGCCGCGAGCTGGCGGCGGCCGGCCGGCCGGTGCTGCTGCTCCACGCCGGCGACCTGCTGTTTCCATCGCTCCTCTCCCGGCGCTACGGCGGCGAGCAGATGATCGACGTGCTCAACCTCCTCGACGGCGACTCCGGCGGGTTCGACGACGCGATGTTCGTCACCTTCGGCAACCACGAGTTCGACCGCGGCGGCGCCGCCGGCGCGGCGCTCCTCGACCGGCGGATCGAAGAGTCGCAGTTCCGCTGGGTGGTGAGCAACGTCTGGTTCGACGACGACGGCCGCGCGCCGCTGGTCGCCGCCCCCAACCTCGCGGCGACCGCGACGATCGCGCTCGGCGGCGTCAAGGTCGGCCTCTTCGGGCTGACCACCGAGAGCGCCCGCCCCGACTACGTGATCGGCTTCCACGACCGCGAAGAGACCGCGCGCGACGCGGTCGCGCTCCTGCGCGCCGGCGGCGCCGAGCTGGTGGTCGCGCTCACCCACCTCGACCTCGACCAGGACCTGGCGCTGCTCGCGGCGCTCGGCGACGCCGGCCCCGACCTGGTGATCGGCGGCCACGACCACCAGCGGGTAGCGCGCCGGGGCGCCGGCGGCCGCTGGGTGCTCAAGGCCGACGCCGACGCCGCGAGCGCGGTGGTGGTCGAGATCGCAACGCGGCCGGAAGGTGGCTTCGAGATCGCCCCGCGCGCGGTCGAGCTGGGCCCGGGCGGCCCCGCGCCCGACCCCGAGGTGGCGGCGCGCGCGGCCGGCTGGCTCGAGCGCTACGACCGCGAGCAGTGCGCCGCCGACGGCCTGCACGCCGGCTGCCTGGCGCAGGCGCTCGGCCGCACCCGGGTGCCGCTGGTCGGCGAGGAGACCGCGATCCGCCGCTTCGAGACCAACCTCGGCGACTGGATCGCCGACCGCCTGCGCGAGCACTTCGCCGCCGCGGTCGAGGCCGCCGACCCCGGCGCGCCGCTGGTCGCGTTCGTCAACGCCGGCACCCTGCGCCTCAACCAGGATCTCCCCGCGGGCTACGTCCTGCGCCGCCACGTCGACGAGCTGTTCGCCTACCCGGCGCCGCCGCGCCTGCTCCGCCTCGACGGCGCCACCCTCGAGCGGGTCGCCGCGCGCGCGGTCGAGGCCTGGAGCGCCGCCGGCCACTGGCTCCAGATCTCCGGCTTCGCGTTCGTCCACGACCCCGACGCCGGCACCGTCGCCGACGTCACGCTGCTCACCCCGGACGGCCCGCGCCCGCTCGGCGACCGCGACCGCCTCTACGCCGCCACCCTCGACTACCTGGTCAACCCCGCGGCCGGCGACCAGGACGGCTACACGATGCTCGGGCCCGCGCAGGTGGTCTCCAGCTCGGCCGCCGACCTGCGCGCCCTGGTGGTCGCCGAGCTGGCCCGGCGGTGGGACGAGGGGATCGCCCCGGAGGTCGAGGGGCGGATCTGCAACACCGGGCACCCCGGGCCCTGTCTGGCGGTGACGCACCCCTCGAGCGCGCTCCCGCCGGTCGAGGGCTTCGGGCGCTATACTGCGGTTTTGGAAGTTCCGTGAGTACCGTCCAGGTCGAAGTCCCCGACGAGGCCCTGATCAGCCTGAAGACCGACGCCGAGTCGTTCGCCGAGGAGCTGCGGCTGCTCGCCGCGGTCAAGCTCTTCGAGCTCGGACGCCTGTCCTCCGGCCGGGCGGCCGAACTCGCGGGCATCCCGCGGGTGGCCTTCCTCATGGCGCTGGGGCGCTACGGGGTTTCCCCGTTCCAGATCACCGCCGCGGAGCTGCACCGGGACGTCCTGAATGCCTGATCGCGCGGTCGTCAGCAACACCTCGCGCCTCTTCTCTATTACCACCCGGTGGTTTAGCTCGACCTCCGCGATGGTCCGCTCGCGACCGGACACCGATCGAGGGCCGAAGCAGCCATCCGACAGTCTGTCGGCGCCGTGGGGTACGATCGCGATACACTCCGTCTGTGCCACGAGGCATCTTTCGGCTCAAGGCCACGCACAAGGCCGTCCAGGACTACTACGCCGCGATCGCGGGCACGCACCAGCTCCATATTGACCACGAGCTGGGGCTCCGTCACGCGTTCGAGGCGCTCCTCGACCACTGTGCTCGGCGTTTCTACGGGTGGACCCTTGCCCGCGAACACCCCTTCCGCGTGGGTGCTCGTACGCTCCGACCCGACGGAGCCATCATTGACGACTACCACCTGACCCGAGGCTGGTACGAGGCGAAGGGACCAGGCTCCGATCTCGAGCTTGCGGCACGCGCAAAGCTAGAGGAAGGGTACCCCCGCCGGAACATCCTCTTCTGGCAACCGCGCAGAATCCTCCTCTACCAGAACGGTGCGCGCGTCCACGACGCCGCGACCGAAGATCCCGAAGCGCTGGTGCAGGCTCTCCAGCTCTTCTTCGAGCACCGCGAGCCGCCGATCGATGACTGGGAACAGGCCGTCGCAGACTTCAAGGACCGTGTGCCCGACCTCGCAGCGAGTGTCCTGAAGCTCATCCGCGCCGAACGCCGCGTCAACAGCCGCTTTCGCCACGCATTCGAGACTTTTTACCAAGTCTGTCGTGAGGCCATTAATCCGAACCTCTCCGAGCAGGCGGTCGAAGAGATGCTCATCCAACATCTCCTCACCGAGCGCATCTTCCGCAAAGTCTTCGACAACCCGGACTTCTCCCGCCGCAACGCGATCGCGGTCGAGATCGAGCGTGTCATCGACGCGCTCACCTCCCAGAGCTTCTCCCGCCGGGAGTTCCTCAAGAGCCTCGATCCTTTCTACGCTGCGATCGAATCGACCGCAGCGGCCATCGGCGACTTCAGCGAGAAGCAGGGCTTCCTCAACACCGTCTACGAACAGTTCTTCCAAGGTTTCTCGGTGCGCGTCGCCGACACTCACGGGATTGTCTACACCCCCCAGGAGATCGTCGGCTTCATGGTCGAAAGCGTCGACGAGTTACTCAGGCGCGAATTCGGCAAGCCACACGGCTTGGCCGATCAGGACGTGCACCTCATCGACCCGTTCGTCGGCACGGGCAACTTCGTGGTGCGCGTGCTGCGCCGTATCGCCGAGAGCCGAAAGAGTGCCCTGCCCGAGAAGTACCGACGCGAGCTCTGGGCCAACGAGGTGATGCTACTCCCATACTACATCGCGAGCATGAACATCGAGCATGCATACTTCGCGCTTAGCGGTCGCTATGAACCATTCGAAGGCGTCTGTCTCGTCGATACCTTTGAGCTCGCGGAGGACACGCAGAAGCGCTTGTTCACCGCGAAGAACACCGAACGCGTGGAACGCCAGAGGCAGTCGCCGATCCGGGTCGTCATCGGCAATCCGCCATATAACGTCGGCCAAGTCAACGAGAACGACAACAACAAGAACAGGAAATACCACGCCATCGACGCCCGTGTGCGGGAGACCTACGCCCGCTCCTCCCGAGCTTCCAGTACGTCGAAACTCGACGATCCGTATATCAAGGCCATTCGCTGGGCGACGGACCGCATCGGCGACGAAGGCATCGTCGCTTTCGTCTGCAACAACAAATACCTGGACGGCAGGGCGACAGACGGCTTACGGAAGCACCTTGCCGAGGAGTTCGACCAGATATATGTCCTCGATCTCGGCGGTACGGTGCGCAACAACCCCAAGATCTCCGGGACGACTCATAACGTCTTCGGAATCCAGGTGGGAGTGAGTATCAATTTCTTCGTCCGCCAGCGCCGCCAGGCAACACGATCAGCCACCATCGCCTACCACCGACTGGGGGAGCTTTGGCGCCGGGAGGAACGGTTGCGCTACCTGGAGGACGCAGCAAGGCTGTCCGGCGTGAAGTGGCAATTGCTCGTCCCCGACGAGCGGTGCTACAACTGGCTCACCGAAGGCATCGCCGAGGAGTACCAGTCCTTCTTGCCGATGGGGAAAAAGCAGATGCCTGACGGTCGGACGGGGGAGGGGGTCCTCTTTCACCTTTACTGTCTGGGGGTCACGACGGCCCGCGACTTCTGGGCCTACAACTTCAAGAGAGAGGAGCTTGCCGAGAACCTCGGGCGCATGATCGATGTATACAACGACCACGTCGCCCGGTGGCCTGCCGCGAAGAAGCGGGGCCAGACTACCGATGATTTCGTCGAGGCCGACGAGACCAGGATCTCGTGGAGCAGAGATCTCAAGAAGGATCTCAAGCGCGGAGTGACCTGCGAGTTCGCTAACTCGAAGATCCGGCTCGCGGCATATCGGCCCTTCACGACGCGATGGCTGTACTACGATTCGGTGCTCAACGAGGAAGTGCGGTCATTTCAGAGGATACTTCCTTCGGAGGAGGCGGCCGGCGAGAATCGGCTCATCTCGGTAGGTGGATATGGAAGGAAGCCGTTTGCATGCCTCATGCTCTCGCGCATCCCGGATCTGAATTTCTACGCCGATCCTCATCAGAACTTCTCGTTCTATACCTACGACGAGGACGGTTCTGCCCGGCGTGAGAACCTCTCCGATTGGACGCTGATCGCCTTTCGCGAGCGCTACGGCGACACCTCGATCACCAAGTGGGACATCTTCCACTACATCTACGCGGTCCTCCACCACCCTGCTTATCGGGCGCGTTATGCCGCGAACCTGCGTAAGGAGCTGCCGCGGATTCCGTTCGCTCCTGTTTTTTGGGAGTTTGCAGCGGCAGGTGCGCGTCTAGCGCAGTTGCATGTCGGTTACGAGAACGAGAAGGAGTATCCGCTCGAGGAGCGGTGGAAGGCAGGTTCTCCGCTCGACTACACCGTGGAGCGCATGCGGTACGACTCGACCGACGGTCGGATCGTCTACAACCAGCATCTGACACTGCTCGGAATCCCCCCCGGCGTGGAGCGCTACCGCTTGGGTCACCGCAGCGCCCTGGGCTGGGTCGTGGACCAGCAGCGAATCCAGCGCGACGACAAGCACAGCGGGATCGTCCACGATCCCAACCGTCCTGACGACCCGAGGGCGATTGTCCGGCTGATTGGCCAGGTCGTCACCATCAGCATCGAGACCCTCCGGATCGTGGACGCCTTACCGAATCTCGGACTGCCCGACGGTGCCGCAGAGGAGTGATGGGCCGGCGCCTCGGCTGGCTCAATCGGGCCGGGATGATCCTGCCGGCTGGGTCGAGGTGCCCAGATACGGAGCCAGTCGGTCAATCCCCGACGAACGGCACCGGGTCGGCGCGGAGGTCGAAGTAGAACCACCAGCCGCTTTCGCCCTGGTGCATGTCGCGGTCGTCGCCGGGGGCGCAGTTGCCGGCGCCGCCGGGGAGGAGCACGCTGATCGGCTGGCCGCCGACGATCGGCAGGTCGGGGGGCAGGAGGATCGAGTTCGCGGCGGCCTCGGTGAGGAAGCCGAGCAGGAGACCGTTCTCGAGCGAGGCCGGCGGCGGGCCGCCGAGGAACTCGGCGCCGGCCTGGGAGGCGATCAGCTCGACCTCGGTCTCGAGCAGGAGGAGCGTCACCTCGCGCGGCGCCGAGGTGAAGCACGGCGCGGAGGGCTCGGCCGGCGCCGGCAGGTAGCCCGAGGTCGTGCCCGGATGCGGCGCCAGGCAGCCGCCGGCGGCGAGGCCGTCGTAGGTGGTGGTCACCGGCACCGGCGGGATCCGCCAGTCGCAGACCGTGCCCGCGAGCGGCGCCGTGCAGTCGCCGAGCCCGCGGTCGAGCCGCTCGCCGGCGGCGAGCACGTCGAGCGGGCGGAAGCCGAGGAGGACCGAGAGGTCGAGCGAGCCGTCGCCGTCGCCGTCCATGGTCACCGCCGCCGCGAGCTGGTCGTTGAACGACGGGGCGAGCCCGCCGGCGACCGGGTCGTCGGTGAAGTCCTGGCAGCCGAAGACCGGGACGTTGATGAAGACGTGCGGGTCGCGCAGGTCGAGGTCGGCGGCGCGGTAGACCTCGGGCGCCGGCTCCGGCGGCACCCGGCTCGACCAGCCGAGCGTGTTGCCGCTCTCGAAATCGCCGACGAAGACGGTCTCGATACCGACTCGCGCCGGCACGCCCGCGGCGGAGACGCCAACCGCCGTCCACACGGCCACCGCCGCGAGCCGGCGCACGACGCGACGCGCACTCATGAGGGTACTATCCTACCCGCACTGCTCCGGCGCGCTGCGTGCGAGCAACGACGAGTCGAGGAGGTGCCTGGTTTGGCCCTGCGATCGAGCGCGTGCGGGTTGTCCCTGCTCCTCGTCCTGTCCTCGTGCGGTCGCGAGCCCGCCCCGCGCGTTCACACTGCACGCGCCCTGTGCAGCGCGGAGTCCAGGAAGGGCGTCGATTCGATCAGGCTCGATTCGAGCGTCGACTATGTCGATGTCTCCGGGACTCCCGAACCGTTCTCGCGCGATCCCCTCGTGAAGACGCTCGAAACCGTCGGGCTCGAGATCGTCGATGCCGCCATCCAGCCGGATGCCGTCCTGACGATCCGACTCGTCGGCCGGGCCCTCGGCAGCGACTACCACTCCGAGGGCGTCCTCTACACCGGAGCCGCGTGGGAGGTGGACCTCACGCTCACCGCGGGAGCCGAAACCCTCTTCCAGAGCGCCTTCGCATGCCGCAAGGACCCGCCGCCGTTCCTCATGACGGCCAGGCCTCCCAGGGCGCCCGAGGATGCGCCGTTCAGGGACGCGCTCGGGGCGTGCGCCGAGTTCTGGTGGAGCCTGGTCGACGCCACGCGGTCGCTCTCGAGCTGTGACGCCGCGTTCGACTCCGCCGTCGCCATGGCCCTCGCTTCCGGCCCTCCCCTCGCCGAGGTGGGCCCGCGAGCGGTTCCGGTCATGCTCGAATGGTTGGGCCGGCCCAGCCGCGTCTGGGTGAACGGTTGGTGGGTGCTGGGTCAGCGTCTGCCGAGCGACCCGCGGCTCACCGCGATCGAGTTCTTCAAGCACGAGGCGGACGAACGCTCGGTCGAGCCGCTCCTGCGCGTGCTGGAGGACACCCGCAGCGCGCCGGTGCGCGACCCGGAGTTGATCGAGGAGGTCATCGATGCCCTGGCCCATCAAGCCGACCCGCGCGCGGTGCTTCCGCTGATCGCCGCGCTCGGCCACTGCACCGAAAAGGACGGCACCACCGTGTTCCTCACCGGCGGCCCCTGCTTCGTCGCGATCAAGGCGCTCGGCAAGCTTCGCGACGTCCGCGCCGCTTCCGCGCTCGCCGAACTCGTCGCCGATTCGACGGTCTTGTCGTATCGCCGCGCGGACGCGGCGGCGGCGCTGGGGGAGCTCGCCGACCCGACGACGCTCGCCGTCCTGCAGGCGGCCGCCGAGGATGCCGAAGCGCGGGTGGCGGTCGCGGCCCGCGCCGCGTTGGAGAGAATCGCCCCGCACTGAGTTCATCGAGGGGGGCTGCGCCCCCCTCCCCGCGCGAGTGCCGGTCTTGATTGAACGGGGCGCGGGTCCCCTCCCCTGTCTCGGCGGCGCGGCGCGCCGCCGCGCGCCCCAGCGGGGCGCGGGGGCGAGCCGCTCGGCCACGGCAGGACCGGGCCGGCCCCTGGGGCCGATTCCTTCACGACCTCTGAAGCGAAGCGCCGAGAGCCCGTCGCCGCCGCGGGCCGATCCGGGCGTGGATCAGCTCACCGCGCCGCGCCGGCGAGCTGGCCGCGCACCGCGGCCGGCACCGCCGCGAGCAGCTCGGCGAGGCGCTCGGGCTCCTTGCCGCCGGCCTGGGCGAAGTCGGCGCGGCCGCCGCCTCCGCCGCCGACGATCGGCGCCAGCTCGCGCACCAGGACGCCGGCCTTGACGCGGCCGGTGAGATCGTCGGTGACCGCGGCGATCAGCGTCACCTTGCCGTCCTCGCGGGCGCCGATCACGACTACGCCCGAGCCGAGACGGCCGCGCAAGGCGTCGGCCATCTGGCGCAACTCGTTGGCCGGCGCCGCCGGCACCTCGCGGGCCAGGACCTTGACGCCGTCGACCTCGCTCGTCCCCTCCCCGGCGCCGCCCGCAGCCCCCGAGACCACCGCCCCCGAGACCAAGGCCAGCCGCGCCTTCGCCAGCTCGTCCTCGGTCTCCTTGAGCCGGCGGCGCAGGGTCGCGATCTCCTCGACCGCGCGCGCGCCGGGGACGCCGAGCGCGGCCTCGACCGCGGCGAGCGCGGCGTCGCGCGCGCGCGCCCGCTCGAGCGCGGGTTCGCCCGCGAGCGCCTCGATCCGGCGCACGCCGGAGGCGATGCCGCGCTCGGCGACGATCGTGAACGGGCCGATGGCGCCGGTGTTGGCGACGTGGCAGCCGCCGCACAGCTCGAGCGAGACGCCCGGGACCTCGACCGTGCGCACGACGTCGCCGTACTTCTCGCCGAAGAGCGCCATCGCGCCGGCGGCGAGCGCCTCGGCGCGGTCGCGGCCGGCGGTGATCACGGTGTCGGCGGCGTCGATCACCCGCCGGTTGACCTCGTCCTCGATCCGCCGCCGCTCCTCGGCGGAGAGCGGGCGGTCGTGGGTGAAGTCGAAGCGCAGCCGGTCGGGCGCGACCAGCGAGCCGGCCTGGCGCACGCCCGGGCCCAGCTCGCGGCGGAGCGCGGCGTGGAGCAGGTGGGTCGCGGTGTGGTGGCGCTCGGTCGCGCGCCGGCGGAGGGCGTCGACCGCGAGCGCGACCTCGGCGCCGCGCGCGAGCGTCCCCTGCTCGACGCGCACCAGGTGGAAGACCGTGCCCGCGGTGTCCTTCTGGGTGTCGAGCACGCGCGCGCGGCCACCGTCCCAGGCGAGCGCACCGGTGTCGCCGACCTGGCCGCCGGCCTCGGCGTAGAAGACCGTGCGGTCGAGCACCGCCACCCCTTCCTCGCCGGCGGCGAGCGCCTCGACCGCCGCCGCGCCCCCCGCCGGGCGCTCGACGGCCAGGCGCAGCACGCGCGCCTCACCCGCGAGCTGCCGGTAGCCCGAGAACGGCGTCGGCTCCAGCTCGCCGTCCGCGGTCAGCGCGCGGGCGAGCGCGAGGAGGCGCTTCTGGCCGCCCTCGGTCGCCTTGCGCGAGCGCTCGCGCTGGGCCTCGAGCGCCTCCGCGAAGCCGGTCTCGTCGATCGTGAAGCGCTCCTCCTCGGCGATCTCGCGGATCAGCTCGAGCGGCAGGCCGTGGGTGTCGTAGAGGCGGAACGCCGCCGCCCCGGTCAGCGCCCGGGCGCCGGCGGCGCGCGCGGTCTCGATCTCCTCCTGCACCTGGCGGGAGCCGGCGGCGACGGTGGCGAGGTACTTCTCCTCCTCGGCGCGCACGGTGGCGGTCGAGGCGGCGCGGGTCGCCCCGAGCTCCGGGTAGGCGTCGCCCATCGTCTCGCCGACCACCGGCAGCAGGCGGTGGAGGAACGGCTCCTCGAAGCCGAGCCGCATGCCGTGGCGCACCGCCCGGCGCAGGATCCGGCGCAGCACGTACCCGCGCCCCTCGTTGCCCGGGATGACGCCGTCGGCGAGCAGGAACGCGACCGCCCGCAGGTGGTCGGCGATCACGCGCAGCGCGACGTCGTCCTCGGCGGCGGCGCCGTAGCGGACGCCGGCCAGCTCCGCCGCGGCGGCGAGGATCGGCGTGAAGAGGTCGGTGTCGTAGTTGCTGGCGACCGCCTGGAGCACCGCCGCCACCCGCTCGAGCCCGGCGCCGGTGTCGACCGACGGCGCCGGCAGCGGCTTCATCGCGCCGGTCTGGTCGCGCTCGAACTGCATGAACACCAGGTTCCAGATCTCGAGATAGCGACCGGAGTCGGTCCCCTCGTCCCAGCCGACCTCGGGCGCGCCGGGCGCCGTGTCGACGAAGATCTCGCTGCACGGGCCGCACGGGCCGGTGTCGCCCATCGCCCAGAAGTTGTCCGCCTCGCCGCGGCGCTGGATGCGCGCGGCCGGGAGGCCCGAGATCCGCCGCCACAGCTCGAACGCGTCGTCGTCCTCGCGGAAGACCGAGGCGAAGAGGTGCGCCGGGTCGAGCCCCCAGCGGGCGGTGACCAGCTCCCAGCCGAAGCGGATCGCCTCCTCCTTGAAGTAGTCGCCGAACGAGAAGTTGCCGAGCATCTCGAAGAACGTGTGATGGCGCGGGCTGGGGCCGACGTTTTCGAGGTCGTTGTGCTTGCCCGACACGCGCAGGCACTTCTGCACCGACACCGCGCGCGGCGCCGGCGGCGTCTCGACGCCGAGGAAGTAGTTCTTGAACTGGACCATGCCGGCGTTGGTGAACAGCAGCGTCGGGTCGCCGTGCGGCACCAGCGGTGCGCTCGGCACCCGGCGGTGGCCGCGCTCGACGAAGAAGTCGACGAAGCTGGTGCGGATCTCTCGGCTGTTCATGGCGGCTGGATCGAGTCTCTCGGGTTCGGAGTTGCGCTGCGGCGCGGCCGTCGAAACCGCTGACTATAGCCTACCGCGGCGCGCGCGACCCGCTCGCCGCTGCGCCAGAATGCCCGCCATGTACGCGCGTCTGACCCGCCCGGGGGACGCCGAGGCGCGCGCCTTCGTCGAGCGCCAGGCCGAGGTCCCGGCGTCGTTCGTCGGCGCCGCCGGGCCGGGGAGCGGCCCCGACGGCCCCGCCCCGCCCGGGTTCGACCTCGACCGGCGCCGCCTCCGGCTGGGCGCGGGCGAGCGCTGCTTCGCCGCCGCCTGCGAGGCGGTGCGGCGGTGGCGGCCGTTCGACCTCGGGTGGGTGGACCTCGTGCCCGCCGGCGCGCCGCTCGCGGTGGGCACGGTGGTCGCGACCCGCGTCCGCGTGTGCGGCCTCTGGTGGCTCAACGCCTGCCGCGTGATCGCGTTCGAAGACGGCGCGGCGGACGGCGGAGGTCGCCGCTTCGGCTTCACCTACGCAACGCTCGAAGGCCACGTCGAGCGCGGCGAGGAGCGCTTCCGGGTCGAACTGGACGGCGACGGCGCGGTCTGGTACGAGCTGGCCGCGGTCTCCCGCCCCGCCCACTGGCTCGTCCGGCTCGCCTATCCCTGGGTGCGCCGCCTCCAGCGGCGGTTCGCGCTCGACTCGCTGGACGTGATGGCGCGGGCGACGGCCGGGACCGCGGGGAGGGACGCGTGAACCGGGCCGCGCCTGCGACCGATCGAGCGCGCGGGCGGGCGGCGGCCGCGGGCGCCGGAGGGACGCCTCCGGATCCGCCCGTGGTCGGGAACCCGACGCTCGACGGCGGGCTCGCACGCTACTGCGGCTGGACGGCGCTCGGCGGCGCCACCGGGTGGCTCGCGGTGGTCGGTCACCTCGGGCCTTCGCCGTTCGAGGCGACCTGGGCGAGGGCGCTCCTGCTGCTCGCGCCGATGGCGCTCGTGCCGATGGTCCTCGCGTTGGTCCCGCCGCGTGCCGGCGAGGCCCGGGCGACGTTGTTCCTGTGGCGGGCCGCCGTGGTCGCCGTGCTCCCCGCGGCGCTCGCCCTGGTCGCGGCCCACGCCCGGCCGCAGGGCGCCGGCGCGGCGGCGCTCGCCACGCCCTGGCTCGGAGTGACCGGCGCCGTCGCCGGCCTCGGACTGATCCGCGTCGGGAGCCGATGGCGCCGCGACCGCGCGCTCCCGCTCTCCGACCTCGCCGTCGACGCCGGGCTGGTCTACCTCGCGGTCGGCGGCGTCTGGGCGCTGCTCGACCGCTGGGGCGCGCGGCCGCACGGCTTCGCGCCGGTG
>CAZNIX010000046.1:0-3304 GCA_964573125.1 uncultured Thermoanaerobaculia bacterium | reverse complement strand
GGCGCGCGGTCGGGGGGCGGGCGGCGCGCGCCGCAGCCGCCGCCGTGATCGCCGGCGTGCCGCTGGTCGCCGCCGGGATCACGGTCACCCAGCTCGGCCTCGGGACCGCGCTCGAGGGCGCCGCCGCCTGGGTCACCGCCCTCGCCGGCCTGCTCTCGGCGTCGCTCCACCTGCGGCTGGCAGCGCGGCCGGGCGCGCCGGCCGCGGCGCGGGCGCTGTGGTCGCTCGCCGGCGTGGCACTCGCAGCGAGCATGGTCCTGGCGGGCCTCTACGGCACCCGCGCCGTCGCGCCGGTGGCGGGCCTCGACATCCCGCGCATGCGGGCGCTCCACGGCTCGGCCAACGCGCTCGGCTTCGCGCTGGCGGGCGTGCTCGGCTGGGTGCTCGCGGGCCGCGGTCGCGGCCCGGATCGCCCGCCCTGAAGGGCCCGCCCGCGGACCTACGGCACGGCCGACGACCAGCTCGAGGCGCCGCCGCTCTTGCAGCCGTCGGCGAAGATCAGCGTCAGCGCACCGTCGAGACGACGAGCGCGAAGTCGGCGACTCGACGCTGTGCGCGGGCTCGCCGAAGGACGCCGGCACGGGGTTGCCCCTCTGGAGTCTCCGGCTCTCACTGAACCGGTTTGTCGCGGGCGCCGACTTTACTCAGGATCGAAGGAAGCTCTGGTGACCCGGAAGACCGCACGCCTCTTCGACGAGTATCTCGCCGCTGCCGCGCGGCTGGGCGACCGCGGCGCCTTCGGGCGTCTCGCCGCGCGCTGGCAGCCGAAGCTGCTCGCCCACGCCTTCCGGCTGATGGGCGACGCGGAGGCGGCGCGCGACGTGGTGCAGGACGCCTGGACGGACGTCGTGGTGGGCCTGAAGCGGCTCGACGATGCTTCGCTCTTTCCCGCCTGGGCCTATCGCATCGTCTCGCGCCGGGCAGCGGACGCGATCCGGAAGCGCGCCCGCGCGAGGAGGATCGCGACCGCCCTGGTCGCCGAGCCGCCGTTCACGGATCGTGCCGCGGCGCGCATCGAGGCGAAGGCGGAAGCGGCGCCCCTCGCCAGAGCCATCGCCGGCCTGCCGCCGGAGCAGCGCGCGGCGGTGGCGCTGTTCTATCTCGAGGATTTCAGCGTCGCGGAAGTCGCCGCGGCGACGGGTGTTCCGGCGGGCACCGTGAAGACCCGCCTGATGCAAGCGCGGGCGAAGCTGCGCGCCGCGCTGAAAGGAGCAGACGATGGACGAGCTTGACCGGAAGATCGAGGAGGCCTTGAGCGCGGAGGACCGCGCCATTCTTGCCAGGTTCGGCGAGCAGGGAGTCTTCGGCCAGTGGTTCGGCGTCTACGACGGCCGCGTGCGCGGCGCGGCGATCTTCGCGACGTTGCTGAGTTTCGCGGTCTTCTTCGCCGCGGTCTATTGCGGCTGGAGGTTCCTGGGCGCCACGGAGGCGATCGACGCCGCGCGCTGGGGCGCAGGCGCGATCGCGCTGATGGCGATGGTCGGCTTCTTGAAGGTCTGGTTCTGGCTCCGGATGGAGTCGAATCGCGTGCTGCGCGAGCTCAAGCGGCTCGAGCTGCAGATCGCCCGCGCCAATGCGCCGTAGACGGTGATCCCGCGGCGAGGACGGCCAGGCCGCGGGCCGGCGAACCTCGACTCCGCGCCCCGTTACGGCACGGCCGACGACCAGAGCGAGGTGTCGCCCGACTCGAAGCCGTCGGCGAAGATCAGCGACGAGCGCACCACCGAGACGACGAGCGCGAAGTCGGCGTCGATCTCCGGGGTCTCGACGTGGCTGTCGGCGACCACCTCGTCGGCGAGCACCTCGACCGTCCACGTGCCGGGCTCGGGGGCGGCGACGAAGACGTTCTCGACCGTGTCGATCTCGTTGCTGACCCCGCCGGCGGTCGAGAAGTTGCCCGCGGTCAGCCCGTTGTTGCCCCAGTAGACGACCGCCGAGGGCGAGGTCACGCGCAGCGAGAGGTCGTTGATCCGGTGGACGCCGGCGCCCGGCACGCCCATCGGATCGGTGTAGACCAGGGTTACCCGGAGCTGCTCGTCGCCGAGCTCGACGTCGACTGGCTGGCTGTGGCTCGCGAGCGGCGCGAGCACCACGCTCTCGTCGACGATCGAGGTGTCGGGCGCGCTGTCGAGGAGGTTTCTGAGGTCGGAGGTGCCCCACCCCTGCTTGAAGCGGTCGAGGTCGCCGTTCGCGCCGCCCAGGGTCCAGTCGTAGCGGTAGGCGGCGTGGATCATCAGCGCCTTCGCGGTCGCCATGTGCGGCCGGCTGTCGAACACCGTCGCGCCGCCGCCGTGGCCCGCCCACACCTGCTCGTGCCACATCTGGAACAGCAGGCCGAAGTGGCCGGCGGTCTGCGGCGTCGCCGAGCTGGTGCCGCCGAAGCTGGTGTAGGAGGTGTCGCTGCCGTTGGAGGCGGAAAAGATCAGGTGGTAGAAGAACGCGAGGTCGGGCTTGATCCGGCCGTCGGCCGCCGGGCCGATCGAGGCACCGCCCGTCCACGAGTCGTCTGAGCGGTCGACCGTCCCCTGGTGGCGGATGCCGCCGACCGAGACGATGTTCTTGGCCCACGCCTGCGGCCGGGAGTTCTGGTTGCCCTCGTTCGACTGTGATTGCGTGCTCAGGAGCTGGTGTACGAAGAGCAGGTCGTCGGTGTCGGCCGAGATGCTGCTGTAGTTTGGGATCTGCTGGCTGCCGACGCTCGCGGTCTGAAACAGCGCCCGGTAGGGACCGAGCGGATCGAGCAGCTCCTGGTTGATCGTGTAGCGGCTGATCGCGCCGCCGAACTGGCTGGACTCGTTGTAGCGGAAGAAGATCGGCTGGCCGTCGGGGAGCATCCCGCGCGCCGAAGGGCTGATCCCCTGGGCGAAGACGTTGCTGGTGACGCTGGTGCCGTGGGCGCCGCCGCTCGTCCCGGTGCTGTGGATCAGCGGCGCGGTGCCCCACTCCTGATGGGTGACCCGCAGCTCGGTGTCGAAGATCTCGCCCGCCACCCCCTGGCCGGTGTAGCCGGCGACCGACTCGATGTAGTCGGCGCCGCCGACCTCGCGCACCTGGTCCATGTCGGTTCCGCCCGGCCCGCCCCAGCGGTCGACATACTGCACCCGGCCGTCGTGGACCAGCTCGGCGAGCTGGCCGAGGTTGAGCGTCGCCTCCATCCGGAACCCCTCGGGCGTGGTCATCTCGACCCGGCCGCCGAGCGCCGCGATCGCGGCGCCGAGCGCGCGCTGCGCCGCCTCGCCACGCTCGAGGAGCATGATCGAGTAGCGCTCCGCGGCCGCGGCGTCCCCGCCGCCGGCGGCCGCGG
>CAZNIX010000045.1:0-17759 GCA_964573125.1 uncultured Thermoanaerobaculia bacterium | reverse complement strand
GCGGCGCGGCGGACCGCCGACCAGGCGCAGGACCGGGCGGCCGCCGCCGAGGCGAAGGCGGCCCGCGCCCGCGAGGACCTGGCGCAGGCCGAGCGGCCGTAGCGGCCGCGAGTCGTCGCCCGGGACGCCAGCGGTCGCGCCGAGTGGTCTCGGCCGCTCCCCGCCGCTCCCGCTGCGACGATGGACCGGCGCCCTTCTCCGGCTCGGGCCGCGGCGGCATAGGATGGTTGCCGTGCATCTCTCGCTGATCGCCGTCCCCTACGACTCCGGCCGCCGGCTCGAGCGCATGGGCGCCGGGCCGGCTCACCTGCTCGAGCGCGGGCTCCCCGAGCGCCTGCGCGCGGCGGGGCACGACGTGGAGACGGTCGAGGTCCTGCTGCCCGCGGGGTTCCACCCCGAGATCGTGGCCGGCGTCGCGCTGATGCGGCGGGTCGCCGCGGAGGTCGCGGCGGCGCGCGCCGCCGGGCGGCTGCCGGTGGTGCTCTCGGGCAACTGCGGCGTCGCGGTCGGCACGGTCAGCGCGCTCGGCGCCGCGACGACCGGCGTCCTCTGGTTCGACGCCCACGGCGACCTCAACACGCCGGAGACCAGCCCGAGCGGCTTTTTCGACGGCATGGGCTACGCCATGCTCCTCGGCCACGGCTGGCAGGGGCTGGCCGCGACCGTCCCCGGCTTCGCCCCGCTGCCGGCGGCGAACGCCGCTCTCCTCGCCGGGCGCGACCTCGACCCCGGCGAGCACGACTTGGTGGCGCGCACCGGCCTGCTCACGCTGTCGCCGGACCGGCTGCTCGAGAACGCCGGCCGGGAGGCGCTCGCCGCCCTCGGCCGGCGCGTCGAGCGCCTCTACGTCCACGTCGACCTCGACGCCCTCGACCCGCGGGTGATCCGCGCCAACTACCTGCCGACGCCGGGCGGCCTCGAGCCGGCCGAGCTGGTCGCCGCCGCCGCCGCCGCGCTCGACGAGGCGCCGCTCGCCGCCGTCGGCTTCGCGTCGTACGATCCGCGCGAGGACGAGCGCGACCCGGGCCGGCAGGTGGTGGCCGCGATCCTGCTCGGGTTGCTCGATGCGGTCCGGGGCCGCCAGGCCGACCCACGTTGAAAGGAGCCCGCCGATGAGAACCCCCGTAGCCGCCCTGGGTGTGACGTTGCTGATGATCGCCTCCTGCGCGGGCGAGCGCGCGGCCGAGCAGGTCGCGGCCGAGCCCGCCGCCGAGCAGGTCGCGGCCGAGCCCGCCGCCGAGCAGGCCTCCGAGGCGCTCGCGGAAGAGAGCGTGGTCGCCTACGACAGCTCGACGCTCGGAGCGCTGCAGGTCGATGCCGTCTCCGAGAGCCCGGTCGACTTCTTCGACGTCCTCGACGTCGACGGCGCGCGCGCCATCAACGGCAATCCCAAGCTCCTCGGCGGCACCCTCGAGCTGGCCCCCGGGACCTACGTCGTGGACGTCAACCGCACGCAGCGGACCGTGCAGATCGAAGCCGGCAAGAAGACGATCCTCCAGACCGGCGAGCTGGTGGTCGAGGGCGAGCCCGAGAGCGCCTACTGGTGGCCCATGCAGGGCACGGAGCGCAGGCTGTCGAGCAACCCGGCGCTCCTCAACCGTCCGCGAGCCCTGTTCCCCGGCACCTACACCGTGTTCGTCCACACCAGCGTCACCGTCGCGGACCGCAACCTCGGCGAGGCCGTGGTCGAGGCCGGGCGAACGACATCGCTCCGGCACCAGGGGTAGACCGACATCGCGATCCTCCGGCGGATCGCGATCTCCGCCGTCGGCGGGGGGTCTCCTTCGGACCGCTCGGCGGCTTGAGGCGGGCCCGGGGCGTGCGGCGAGCGCACGTAGGAGTCAGGCGCAGCGCCAAGCTACTCCGATGCCGGTTCGGCGGGCGTGTGCTAACTTTTCGTCGGCCACCGACGCGACCCTCCCTCACGGGCAAGACCGACATCGTGATCCTCTCTTCCGCGGGCCTCACCCATTCGGCGGTCTGGCCGGCGGTCCTGCTCCTCGCGCTCCCACCCGCGGTCCGGCAGGCTGCGCCCCCGAAGGCCGCCGAGCCCGCCACCGCGCCCGCGGCCGGCGAGGCCTCGCCCGCGGCGCCGCTGCCGCCGCCCGGCGAGGTGGCCCGGTGCAAGGCGCTGATCGACGCCGGCCTCTACGCGGCGGCGCGGGCGCGGCTCGAACCGATCGTCGAGGCACATCCGGGCTGGGCGCGGGCGGCGGCGCTCCTGGCGCTCTCCTACTACAAGGAGAGCCGCTTCGAGGCGGCGAAGCCGCTGTTCGCGCGGGCGCTCGCCGCCGATCCCGAGGAGATCGCGATCCGGCCGCCCTACGGCTGGACGCTCTACGCGCTCGGCGAGCTGGACGCCGCGGAGGCGATGTTCGCGTCGCTCCTCGAGCGCCGGCCCGACTACGCGCCCGCCCACTACGCGCTCGGCGTCATCCACCTCGAGCGCGACGAGGTCGACGCCGCCCGGGAGCGCTTCGAGACCACGGTCCGGCTGGCGACGGCGCAGGACGACCCGCCGATGGCGGGGCGGGCGCATGCCCGCCTCGGCGACCTCGCCGTGCGGCTCGACGACCTCGCGACGGCGAAGCAGGAGCTGGAGGCCGCGCTCGCGCTCTTCCCCGGCGAGGCCGAGGCGTGGTTCAAACTCTCCCGCGTCCGCGAGCGCCTGGGCGACGAGGAGGGGGCGGCGGTCGCCCGCAAGCGGTTCGCGGAGCAGAGGCCGCGATCCGGTCCGCCATGACGAAGCGCGCGCTCGCCCTGCTCGCCGCCGCGCTGCCCGCGCTCCCCCTGACGGCCCGGCTCCCGGCCGCGGCCGCCGAGGCGTCCGCGCTCCGCTTCACGCCGGTGCCCGGCGCGGCCGGCATCGACCTCGTGATGACCAGCGGCGAGATGCCGAGCCGGGAGATCCTCGAGGTCGACGGCGGCGGCATCGCGCTCTTCGACTACGACCGCGACGGCGACCTCGACGTCTTCCTCGCCAACGGCGCGACGCTCGCCGACCCGGAGCGCGGCCCGGGCTCGCGCCTCTACGCCAACCGCGGCGACGGCACGTTCGAGGACGTGACGGAGCGCGTCGGCATCGACCTCCGGCGCTGGGCGATGGGCGTCGCGGTCGGCGACGTCGACGGCGACGGCTGGGACGACCTCTACGTCGCCTGCTTCGGCCCCAACGTGCTGCTGCGCAACGCACCCGGCAAGGACGGCGGGCGGCGCTTCGAGGACGTCTCGCGCGAAGCCGGCGTCGCGGACCCGCGGTGGTCGACGAGCGCCGCGTTCGCCGACCTCGACGGCGATGGCGACCTCGACCTCTTCGTCGTCAACTACCTCGCGTTCGACCCCGCGCGCCCGCCCGACCGCGCCGGCAAGGCGTTCCGCGGCGTGCCGGTGATGGCCGGGCCGCGCGGGCTCCCGGCCCAGCCCGACGCGCTCTACGAGAACCTCGGCGGCGGCCGGTTCCGGGACGTGTCGAGGGCGGCGGGAATCCAGGCCGAGGCGAGCCTCGACACCGGCCTCGACTACGGCCTCGGCGTGCGGATCTTCGACTTCGACGGCGACGGCCGCCCCGATGTCTTCGTCGGCAACGACTCGACCGACGACCGCCTCTGGCGCAACCTCGGCGGGCTGCGCTTCGAGGACGTCGCGCTCGTCGCCGGCGTCGCGATGAACGGCACCGGCACGCCGCAGGCGACGATGGGCATCGGCATGGCCGACGCCGACGGCAACGCCACGCCGGACCTCTTCGTCACCGTGTTCGCGGACGACGCCAACACGCTCCACCTCAACCTCGGCGGCGGCTTCTTCGACGACCGCTCGGCGCAGTTCGGGCTCGCCGCGGTCAGCCGGCCGTACCTCGGGTGGGGGTGCGGGTTCTACGATTTCGACCTCGACGGCGACGAGGACCTGTTGATCGCCAACGGGCACGTCTACCCGGAAATGGACGACCCCGAGGTCGGCGCGTCGTGGGCGCAGCGGCCGCTCCTCTTCGAGCGCCGGGGGGCGCGCTTCGAGCCGGCGGCGTGCGGCGACGGCGACTGGTGCGCGCGCCGCTACCACGGCCGGGCGACCGCGTTCGGCGACCTCGACGGCGACCGCGACGTCGACGCCGTGATGACCACGCTCAACGGCCCGGTCGTCGTGCTGCGCAACGACGCCCCGGCGCGGCGCTCGCTCCTCGTCCGGCTCGAGGCGCCGCCGCCCAACCGGCACGGGTTCGGGAGCGTGGTCGAGGTCGAGACCGCCGCCGGCATCCAGCGCCGGTGGATCACCGGCGGCGGGAGCTTTCAGTCCTTCGACGCGCCCGAGGCCTACTTCGGGCTCGGCAACGCGCCGTCGAACGCGAAGGTCACGCTCCGCGTGCGCTGGCCGGACGGCGCGGTGCAGACGCTGGAGGACGTGCCCGTCGATCAGACCGTCGTCGTGCGGGGGGAGCGCGCGGGTCCGGCGTCAGGGGACGCCGGCGGACCCAGCGGAGACGCCCCCTGACACGCGGCCGAGCGCTGCGCCGCCGGGCGCAGGGCGAGCACCCCGGGGCGGGCGCGCTACGGCGTGGACGCCGACCACTCCGCGGTGTCGCCGCTTTCGAATCCGTCGACGAAGACGAACACCGGGTGGAAGGTCGTGAAGCGGAAGAGCCGGCTCACCGCGGCGCCGCCGGCGGCGCCGGGGTCGGTGACGTACCAGCGGCCGAGCCACTCCTTGCCCGCCAGCTCGGGGAGGTCGGGGATCGCGATCGAGACCGAGCCGAAGCCGGCGCCCGGGCCGGCGCCCTGGAGGACGGTGCTCGCGAACGCGAACTCGCCCGCGCCCGGGGTGACCAGGCCGGGATCCTCGCCGTCGATCACCAGCAGCGCGTTCGCGCCGCCGAGCGCGTTCCAGACGCCGACCGTGAAGCTCGGGTTGCCGACGAGCGGCGGCTCGAGCGCGACGACCGCCGGGACCAGGCCGCCGGTGCCCGGGAGCCCCGAGCCCTCGACCGCCGGCACGCGCGACGACTCGGTGTAGAGCGTCGGGCGGTCGAACGGCGGCAGCCCCGCGGCGAGCCGCGGATCGGTGAGCGGGCGGGTGAGGAAGGCGAGCAGGTCGGCCTTCTCTTGGGCGGTGAGGTTGATCCGCAAGGGCTCGAGCTCGTTCGGTCCGAAGTCCCCCTCGCGGTCGTAGAACTCGATCACCTCGGTGAGGCTCGCCAAGCGCCCGTTGTGCATGTAGGGCGCGCGCAGCTCGACGTTGCGCAGCGTGGGCGTGCGCATCTTCCCCTCGTCGAGAGGATCGAGCGTGACCTCCATCCGCCCCTGGTCGTCGCTCCGCGGCCGCACGCCGATGTAGTGGAAGTCGTGGTCGCTCAGGATCGCGAGCTCGTGGCAGGTGTTGCACTGCCCGGCGCCGTTGAACACCGCGTTCCCGTCCAGCTCCTGCTGGGTCAGGCCGGTGCCGTTGAAGAGGAACTGGTCGAACGGCGTCTGGTCGGTGAAGAGCGTGCGCTCGTAGGTCGCGATCGCCATGGCGACGTTCGGCGAGGTGATCGCCGGCGAGCCGAACGCCTCCGCGAACAGCTCGGCGTAGCCGCGGCCGGCGATCCAGGCGCGCAGCGCCGGCGGCACCCGCGGCGAGAGCGCGAGCGGGGTGGAGTCGGCGATGCGCGCGAGCACGTCCGGCCAGTCGCGCCCGAGGTGGCCCATCTCGACCTCGGACGGCGGCGGCCCGACGGCCTGGCTCTCGAGCGCGCCGCCGTTCGGGATGACCACGGTGCCCGCCACCGGATCGACGAACTCGCTCGGCGCCCGGCCGTCCCAGAACAGCTCCGCAGAGTAGCCGGCGTTGATCGCCGAGGTCGTCCGCCGGCGGGTGACCTGCTCGGTCAGGCCGAACAAGGGGCTCCACTCGTAGTGGCCGTCGGCGTGGTTGAGCGGCACCCCGGGGGAACCGGACACGTCGTCGGCGCCCCCGAACTGCCCGTCCGGCCCCGGATGCACCGCCAGCGGGCTGATCCCGGAGCGCGGGTCCGCGCCGCCGACTGCCGGGATGTGGCAGGTGCCGCAGGCGACGGTGCGGGTCGAGGCGACCTGCTCGTCCCAGAACAGCACCTTGCCGAGGTTCGCCTTGGCCGGCGTCACCGGGTTCTCCGGCGGCGCCGGCGGCTCCTGGAGCTGCGCCTGCGCCGCCGCGGCGAGGGCGACGAGCGCGGCGGCGAGCGCGGGCCGGCCGAGGCTCCGGACCCGGCCTCCGCGCGCGGGCCCGCCCGGCCCGCGGCCGGCCGTGCGACGGCGATTCGACCCCCGGCGCGCGCTCATCGACTCCTCCCGTCCCTGCCTTGAGCTTCCAGCGACTTGCGGCCGGGAGTATAGTACGCCCCTACTCCGGCACGGACCCTCCAGGAGATCACGCCGTGACCTCGAGACGGACCCGTCCCCTCGACCCGGGCGGCCTCGCCACCGTCTTGCCCGTCGCCTGCGCCCTCGTGCTCGCGGGCTCGTTGCTCGCGCCGCGCGCCGCCGCCGCCGGCTCCGGCGACTGGGTCACGTTCGTCGACGAGACCGCGACCCGCATCGTCGCCGATCCCGACGTCGGTGTCGCCGACGTCCAGGAGAAGGACCTCGCCGCGGGCGACGTCGACCAGGACGGCGACGACGACCTGATCGTCGTGCGCAAGACCCCGTTCACCAACCAGGGCGGTTTCCGCAACGTGCTGTTCATGAACGAGGGCGGGGTGATGACCGACCGCACCGCGACGCTCGCGCCGGACTTCCTCGACGCGACCGACGACCGCGACGTCGAGCTGGCCGACGTCGACGGCGACGGCTGGCTCGACGTCGTCACCGCCGGCACCTTCGGCGAGCAGCCGCGGATCCTGATCAACCTCGGCGAGACCGCGGGCGTCTGGCTGGGCTTCGAGTACCAGGCGGCCCGGCTGCCGGTCCTGACCTCGCCGACCGGCAACGGGCCGAAGTTCTGCGGACTCGGCGTCGGCGACTTGACCGGCGACAACCGGCCCGAGCTCTATTTCGCCGACTACGAGAACGACATGGAGGACCGCCTGCTGATCAACGACGGCACGGGGTTCTTCGCCGACGAGACCGCGAGCCGGCTGACCGTCGAGATGGTGAACTCGACCTTCGGCACCGACGCCGACATCGCCGACATGAACGGCGACGGCTTCAACGACATCATCAAGGACAACGCCTCGGGCACCGGCGG
The DNA here is from genome assembly GCA_964573125.1 of uncultured Thermoanaerobaculia bacterium. Taxonomy (GTDB): domain Bacteria; phylum Acidobacteriota; class Thermoanaerobaculia; order Multivoradales; family JBCCEF01; genus CAVSQV01. The sequence goes on along the minus strand of CAZNIX010000045.1, from coordinate 10,565 downwards.
CGGCGGCGCCGCCCCGGAGGGGGTCGCGCCGGCGATCCAGATCTTCTACAACGACGGCACCGGCCACTTCACGCTCATGGACGTGCCCAACTCCGACGCCCCCTACATGGTGGCGCCGGCGGACTTCACCCAGGATTCGCGGCTCGACCTCTTCATCGTCGACGACGGCCAGGACCGCTACCTGATCAACACCGGCAACGACGCCGAGGGCCGCGCCCAGTTCACCACCCAGCTCGCGAGCCCGAGCCCGAACACCAACTTCTTCGGCGGCAACGTCGCGTTCGCCGACCTCGACGACGACGGCGTGCTCGACGTGATGGTCTCCGACGTCGACACCGACGCGCCGGGCTGCGGCCGCCGGCTCGTCCTGCTCCAGGGCCAGGGCGTGCCGCCCACCGTCACCTACTCCGACCCCCTGCTCGGCGCCGCCCGGCCGTGGACGCCCCAGGGCACCCACGACGTCGCGGCGATGCACATCGACAACGACGGCGCGCTCGACCTCTGGATCGGCACCTGCAGCGGCAACCTGGTCTTCATGGGCGTCAACGACACGTTCATCTTCGGCGACGGATTTGAGAACGGGACCACCTCGGCGTGGACCTCGTCCACGCCGTAGAGACTCTGTGCCGGACCGCGAGGGTCAGTCCGTCGCCGGCGGGGAGGCGGAGACCGTTCCGAGGTAGTAGATGCCGTCGTGGCCGGTCTCGTCAGGCTCGCTCCACAGCTCGACGAACAGGCGGTCGCCACGATTGACACCGCCTTGGACGCGCTCGCCGCACGCCGGCGGCCCACCCTCGGCGCCCGCGACACAGACCCACGCCGGCCCCCGGCGCTGGCGAAGTTCACCGCGCGCAAACGCGGGTAGCGCGCGCGCAGGCGTGCCCCCATCGGCAGCAGCTCGGGATCCCAGGGGACGCCCCGGACGGTGCGGCTGTGGAGGTTCCCGGTGAAGACCAGGACGCTCGCTCCGGGGCGTCGTTCCACGGCGCCGCGATGCGCTCGGCCATCGCCGCTTCGCGCGCCGCACCGGCCAGGCCCTCGTCCATCGCGACGTCGTACGCGACCGCGGTGATCGCGAGCCCGCCGCGGCGCCAGCGGCAGAGGTCCTCGAGCAGCGAGACCACGGCCACGCTGTCGCGCCCGTCGTGGCACTCGTCGGTGAAGTGCGTGGCCGAGAGCAGCTCCCGCTGAGCCGCCGCCGGCGCGTCACGGGCGAAGAAGCCGTCGAGGGCGGACTGGTCCGAGTGCGACATCTCGATGGCCACGACGAGCCCGCGAGGTCCGGCCCGCCAGGCCGATGCGCAGGCGCCGCCTCCTTCACATTCGCAGACTTGACTGTGTTCAATCTTCTGTAGCACTATGTAGCACTCTACTGGCAGTTGCCTCGGTACAGAGCATCAAACCCGAGGAAGGCCCTTGCTTGACGGGCTTGACGGGGTACCCCAACGGCGTCCAAGCCGCAGTCTCAAACCTCCAGCGACCCCTCTGCCACACTCAATGAGCCTCGGTAATCAGGCCGATCCTCCCTTCTCCACCCGACCTAGGATCCAGGCCGTCGGGAAGGCACCGGCTGACGACACGGCCGCTCAACCCGTGACCCCCGCGAACCACGAGACTAACGCGGGAGTACTCGCGTATGAGACCTCTGGCGCGGCCAAGAAGACTCTCGTCCAGGATTACCAGTACTGGTCTGGACGAATCACGGACACAAGCTTCCAACTATCCCTTGCCCTTCTCGGCGCGAACTGGGCTGTATTCGGAACGGTCTCTGGTATCCTCCAGAATCCATGGGCCAGACTCTCCATTCTCTCTGTGGTTCTGTGCCTCGGGATCAATCTCGTCGGTGCACGGTTCATGAGCGAGCTTCATCGTCGCCGTTTCGACTATGCCGAGCGCGACTCGGCTCGCTGGCAGCAGGAGTTCGAGCAAACGAAAGATCATCTTAACCCGTGGCCGTTCACTCGCAGGATCGAGATGCTAGGTAGAGCTTTGCGAGAGGCCAAGACGTGGCTTCCGGTCCTCGGCGCGGGTCTCTTCGCCCTGGGATTGCTAGCGAACTAGCGCTTGGCCCAAGCCCTTCCGCTCGGTGCTCTCCGAGCACCCGCGCGGCAAGCGAGGCGCGCCGCTCACCAGCGTCTTCAGCACGCGCTCGCCGCTCGCCGGACCGCCCCAACCCGATCAGTCTCCACCGGGTCGCCGTCCTCGAGGCCGCCGACGGTCCCCGCCTCCGGGTCAGCGGCATCGAGGCCCTCGACGGCACGCCGGTCCTCGACCTCGAGCCGGTACTCGACCGGTGCGGGAGTGCTGAATTGGCCAGGGCTTCGTTTCGACCACGGCCGCGGTACTGTCTCACCAACTGAAACCTTATGTGCTTAGGCGAATATACGGATTTGACAACGGAGACTGTTTGCAGCACGCTTTCCCAAGCAAGGAGCACGGCAGGTTCGAGCTCTTGAGGGGAACACCCATGGCCACCACCAGAAACAAGGAACTGCCGCACGGCAGTGGTGGGGGACGCAGGCAGAACAAGGAAACGCGGGTCGGTATCGACGTCGAAATACGGCCCAGCCGCAGCAAGGGCGGCGGTGGGGAGATCGTGCCGACGTTGACCATCGAGCGCGAGGGGCGCCCCGAGCGGGTCCACGGCGCTGGCGGCGGACACAGGGAGAACAAGGCGCGGGTTAGAGCGGAGCACCTCCTCGACCTGTGGCTCGAGCGACCCACCCGGGTGGCGAAGCGGATCGCGGTCGGGGACCGGGTGAGCCTGCTCGGCTCCGGCCCGCGGCTGGCTGTTCTCACGCCCCGTGGCGTGCTCGGGCTGGCCTCCCGCGGGGCGTCGGACACCATCAGGGCCGCCCTGAGCGCGGCGCCCGGTGCCCGTCTGGAGAGCCTGGTGAGCTCGGTCGGCGACGAAGGGGTGAGCGTGCGGGTGATGCTGCTCGGACCCGCGACGAGAGTCGAGAGGAGCGCCACTCGCGGCGGCGCCCGGCCGGCGGCCGAGGACCTGGCCGCCGTGGCAGCGCTGGGCCGCCGGGGTCGATGAGCCCGCAGGCGGCTCCGCGGTCCTCGCGCGCCGGACGGGCGAGTGCCGGCCCGGGCGCGGCGCGCATTCGGAGTCTCGCCTGTCCGGTCTGTCCCTACGGTGTCACCGGCCGGTGCGAAGGTCTCGACGACGCCGGTAGGAGCCTGCTGTGGTCGGGCGCGATCGGCTGCCGCGAGCCGGCGCGCCAGGCTCGCTACTACGCCGATCTCCACGAGGGCGAGCTCGACGAGGAGGCGGCCACCGACCTGCCGATCCCACCGCTGCCGGCCTTCATCCCGGTTCTCGTCCGAGTGCTGCCGAGCTCGGTGCGGTTCGACCAGTCGAGGGTCTACGGCGTCGCGCTCACCACCGTGCTCCGCGCCACCGGCGACGTGCGCTATGCGACGCCGTCCCACATGCGCCGGCAGCTCGGTCTCGGCGAAAGGGGACGCCTGTGCCTGATCGGCACCGCCAAGGATGCCCGGCTCGAGAACGCCTGGACGCGGAGCGAGAGGAACGACCTGTGGGCGCGGCTCGCCGGCCTGTCCTTCGAGTTCGCCACCACCACGACGTTCTCGGTATGGGACCGGCAGGCGCGCTTCGACCAGATCTACAACCAGGAGCGCAACCTGCGCTCTTATGACCACTTCGTCCGCCACCGGTTGTCGACGGCGCCGTTTCTCTTCCTCCCCGAACGCACCGACCTCGAGGCCGCCGTGGCCTGGCTCGAGGCGCACCCGGCGGTAGACCTGGTGGGCATCCTGGCGCAGTACTACCGCAGCACCGAGGCCTTCGACCGGCTGCTCGTCGGGATGCAGGAGATGCGCGACGCCGCGCCCCGCCCGCTGCGCTTCCTGGTCACCGGCTGCGCGACGGCGCCCAAGCTCGAACGGCTGTTCGCAGCGTTCCCCGACGCCACCGTGGCCTCGACCAGCCCGGTGATGAAGGCGATCCGCGGACGGGCCACGAGAACCGGGCTACGCCACAGCCCGGCGCCGTCCACCAAGCGCGAGCGGCTGCTGGAGCGCAACGTCGCGCGCTACGCGGCATTCTGCGAGGCCCTCCGGTCGTCCTGCGCGGCACCGGGGGGATAGGGGGCCCTGGCGGGGGCATCCGGCCGGCGCCTCCGCGCGTATACACCCCGCGTGGAGGACGCGATCGTGAACATGATTCGTCCAAAGAGAGAACGGGCGGGCGCGGGCGCGCTCGCCGTGGCATGCTTGGCCGTCGGCTGCGCTCGGGCCGGAGCGCTCGACGGCTCCGCGGGCGCGCCGTCCGCGACAGGAGATCAAGCGATGACCGTGCACAGTGCGCAGAGCGTGGCGAAGCCCTCCGACGAGGAGCTCCGCCGGAGGCTGTCCCCGATCCAGTACAAGGTGACCCAGGAGGACGGCACCGAGCCGCCGTTCCGCAACGAGTACTGGGACTACAAGGAGCCCGGGATCTACGTCGACGTGGTCAGCGGCGAGCCGCTCTTCTCGTCGCTCGACAAGTACGACTCGGGCACCGGCTGGCCGAGCTTCACCCGGCCGATCGACCCCGGCAACGTGGTCACGCGCACCGACCGGAAGCTGTTCATGACCCGCACCGAGGTGCGCTCGAAGACCGGCGACTCCCACCTCGGGCACGTCTTCGAGGACGGACCGGCGCCGACCGGGGAGCGCTACTGCATGAACTCGGCGGCGCTGCGCTTCGTGCCGCTCGACCGGCTCGAGGCCGAGGGCTACGGCCGCTTCCTCGCCCGCTTCGAGGAGGCGGGCTACGCTCCCGCCGCCGGCGCCGGCCGGCGCGAGACCGCGATCCTCGCCGGCGGGTGCTTCTGGGGCATGGAGCAGCTCCTGCGCGACCTCCCGGGAGTGATCGAGACCGAGGTCGGCTACTCCGGCGGCGCGCTCCCCGAGGCGACCTACGGCGACGTCAAGCGCGGCACCACCGGCCACGCCGAGGCGGTGCGGATCGTCTTCGACCCCGACCGCCTGCCCTACGAGAAGCTGCTCGAGTGGTTCTTCAAGATCCACGACCCGACGACCAGGAACCGCCAGGGCAACGACGTCGGCAGCCAGTACCGCTCGGCGATCTTCACCACCACCGACGAGCAGCGGCGCGTCGCCGCCGAGGTCGCGGCGCGGGTCGAGGCCTCGGGGCAGTGGCAGCGGCCGCTGACCACCGAGATCGCGCCCGCGGGCGACTTCTGGCGCGGCGAGGACTACCACCAGGACTACCTGGTCAAGAACCCCGGCGGCTACACCTGCCACTACGTGCGCGACCTCGAGTTCGGAGCCGCGGCGGAGGAGTGAGGGGGGGCGGCTCGTCAGCCCTCCCCGCGCCCGTAGATCCAGACCCGGACGTCTCCGGCCGCGAGCTCGGTGACGGTGAAGCCGGGGTTCGCCGTCTGAAAGGCGCGGATCTCCGCGCTCTCCGGCACCAGGGAGACCACGAAGTCGAAGCGGTCGATGTGCGCGCGGAAGTGGCGCTGGAAGCGGCGGATCTGGTCGGAGTCGGCGACCATGTCGCTGCGCTCGAGCCAGATCGGACCGGGGTTGAGGTCGGCGAGGAAGTAGACGCCGCCGGCATAGAAAAGCGTCTGGTCCTTGACGCGGGGAAAGAGCTCGCCGATCAGGACGAAGACGCGCCCCTCGCCGACGGCGTCCTTGATCCGGCGCATGAGCTCGAGGTGCGGCTGGTGCCTCGGGTTGCGCGACAGCGCGGGGCCGAAGCGCCGGGCGATCTCGTCCGCCGGTTCCCACGCCGGGCCGGGGGCTGCCGTCAGAGCGCGGACGCGACCGCGAACGAACGACGCGAGATCGTCCGGCGTCCGCCGCCAGGTCGGCCAGAACGCCAGACCGGCGAGGGCGACGACCGCGAGCCGCGCGCGCCACCGCGCGGCGGGCGCCGCCAGGCAGCGCGGCAGGTGGAAGAGCCCCGCCGCGATCAGGAACGGCAGCGCGGCGAGGGTGGCGAGGAAGTGCGGGGCGTCGGAGCGCAGCAGCGCGGACGGATAGGTCGTCAGCACGGCGATCGCAGGCGCCAGGACGAGGAGGCGGTCGGGATCGAGCGGCGCGACGAAGCGCAGGGGTCGCACGCGCACCAGCGCGGCGAGCGCGAGCAGGACCGCGAGCACCGGCGTGACGTAGAAGGCGACCGCGAACGGATCCTCGCCGAGCGCGCCGTCGTAGGCGGTGTTGGCGTAGCCGCGGGCGAAGCGGGCGGGCACGAGCGTGTAGTTGTGCCACAGCTCACCGAGCCGGCCGAGCCGGCCGTAGTAGGCGAGAACGGGCGTCCACGCCGCGGCGAACCCGCCGGCGAGACCGGCCGCGAGAGCGACCAGCCGAGAGAAGGCCAGGGTCCCGGTGAAGAACAGGAGGACGAGGAGCCAGACGACGGTCATCCCTCCCGCCGCCAGGTTCTCCTGCGCGGCGTACCCGAGGAGACCCCAGAGCAGGCCCAGGACGAGGCCGCGGCCGAGGTCGGCTCGCCGCCCCGGCGCGAGGCCGACGACGGCGACCGCCGACAGGCCGAGGACCAGGCCGCCGATCCCCCGCAGTGTGTTGGCCCATCCCCAGTAGCCGCGCAGTGCGCCGTCCTCTCCCCACGTCCAGAGCGCCGCCGGCGAAAGCACGGGGAGGAGGGCGGCGGAGAGCAGCGCCGCGGGCAGCCGCAGCAGGGCGAAGCCGAGCGCGAGCGCGATCCCGGCGGCGAGCCAGAGGCAGAGGCCGAAGGTGGCCCGGAAACCGGGCACGGTGAACTGGTCGTCGAGCCTCATGCAGGCGTAGGTCAGGAGCTGGAGCCCGGGTCCGTAGTTGACCGACGCCGGCCCGAGGTAGGGCTCGTAGCCCCTGGCGATGGCCTGGAGCCCCGACCAGTGAATCGTCTCGTGGAGACCGATCGCCCGCTCCACGCGGTCGGTGTGCCACGGCGGCCCGAACATCGCGGTGGCGAGCAGCAGGCCGGCGGCGGCGCGCAGCAGCGCGGCGCGGACGCTCGGTGGCCTCGACGCCCGCTCGGCCGCCGGGGCGCCGGCCGTCAGCCCGCGCAGCGCGGCGACCAGCCCGCGCGCCGTGGCCGGCGCCGCGGTCACCAGGCGGTGGAGGCCCCAGAGCAACCAGGGCAAGGCGAGCGCCGCCCCGACGCTGAGCCAGTAGAGGGCGAGGACCCAGCGCTTGTCCAGGTAGGGAAGGCGCGTCCAGCCGAGGTCCGGCGGCCCGGCCGCCGCCCGCAGCGTGATCCACACCGGCGCCGCCAGCAGCCAGGCGGCCAGCGACAGGCGGGCGTAGGGCCAGAACCGGCGAGCGGGCTCGGGGATGGTAGCCTCCCCGCCGCTGTCTAGGACCCGCACCGGGACAGGTTCTTGCCCATGGACCGAGTCTACCTGTCGACGGTGACCCCGGTTTACCGGGGCGAGCGCTACCTGCGCCGGCTGGTCGACGAGATCGGGGAGCTGCGCGAGGCGCTCGACCGCGACCGCCTGCCGGTCGCGATCGTCGAGGCGATCTTCGTCGATGACGCCGCGGTCGACGGCTCGGCCGCCGTGCTCGCGGAGCTGGCGGCGGCCCACCCCTGGGTCAAGGTCGTCTCGCTCTCCCGCAACTTCGGCCAGCACCCGGCGACGGCGGCCGGCGTGCTCCACACCTGCGGCGACTGGGTCGCCACCCTCGACGAGGACCTCCAGCACCGGCCCCGTTTCCTCGTCGATCTGCTCGCGCGCGCCGCCGCGGAGAGCTGCGACCTGGTCTACGCCGAGCCGCGGGGAGCGGTCCACGGCTCGCTCCTCCGCGACGCGGCCTCCCGCTTCTACAAGGCCTTCATGAGCCGGGTCGCGGCCAACCCCCAGATCCGGCGGTTCAACAGTTTCCGGATGATCCGCGGCAGCGTCGCCCGCGCCGCGGCGTCGGTGGCGAGCCGGACGACCTACTTCGACGTCGCGCTCTGCTGGTTCACGGATCGGGTGGCCTCGCTCCCCTTGCCGTTACGGGAGGTGCGCGCGGAGGAGCGGGAGCGCAGCGGCTACGGCGTCCGGGCGCTGCTCGACCACGCGCGCCGCATGCTGGTGTCCTCCGAGATCAAGCCGCTGCGCGTGGGCGGCGCCGTCGGCATCGGGGCCCTCGGCCTCAGCATCCTGGGCGGCGGGGTCGCGCTGATCCTCAAGCTGTTCTATCCCGAGGTGATCGCGGTCCGTGGCTGGACGTCGCTGTTTCTGACGCTGACGTTCTTCGGCGGGCTGCTCTCGCTGCTCACCGGCGTCGCGCTCGAGTACCTGTCGGACCTCCATTTGCAGGCGCTCGGCCGGCCGGCGTTCTTCGTCGTCGACCGCGGCAAGGACGCGCTGCTGCGGCCGCTGTGTGACCGCGCGAGGGAGCCTTGATCCTGCTGCGGCCCGCAGGCGTCGGCCCGGGCGCCGGGCGCGCGGTCGCCGTGTTCGGCGCCGGCCTGATCGGCGGCGCGATCGTCTCGGCGCTCGAGGCGGCGTCGCCGTCGCGCCGCCGCCCGTATCCCCTGAGTTGGGGTCGCGGGTCGCCGTTCGCCGGACAGATGGCCGAGGCCGAGCGCGGGATCGCCGCCGCCCTCGCCGGCGCCGGGGAGGCTCGAGGGGACGGCCTGCGGGGGCGCCTCGCGCTGGTGTGGAGCGCCGGGCGCGCCGACTTCTCCGCGCGCGAGGAGGAGACCGCGGGCGAGCTGGCGAGCTTCCGCGCGGTGCTCGGGACCGCCGAGCGCCTGGCGCTCGGCAACCCCGAGCTGGAGGTGGTCTTCTGTCTCCTCAGCTCGGCGGGCGGCCTCTTCGAGGGCCAGCGGGCGGTCGGGCGGGCCTCGCGGCCGAGCCCGCGGCGGCCCTACGGCCAGCTCAAGCTCCGCCAGGAGGAGCTGCTCGCGGCCAGCCGCGCGCCGCTGGCGAGGCTCGTCTACCGGCTGGCCTCGGTCTACGGCGACATCGCGCCCCGCCATCGCCGCGGCCTCATCCCGACGCTCCTGCTCAACGGCATCCGCCGCCAGGTGTCGACGATCACCGGGCGCATGGACACGTTGCGCGACTTCGTCTGGGTCGAGGACGTCGCCCGCCACGTCGCCCGCGCCCTGCTCGACGCGCGGCGCGGCCGGCGCGACGAGACCGCGATCCTCGCCTCGGCCAAGCCGTCTTCCGTGCACGAGATCCAGACGCTCGTCGAGCGCGTGCTCGGGCGGCGCATCTACCTCGCCCACGCCCCCGACGCCGCCAACGCCGAGGACGTCACCTTCGCGTCGGCCGTCGTGCCGGACGGCTGGCGGGTGACCGACCTCGCGTCGAGCGTGCGCGAGATCCACCGGCGCGCAGTCAGCGGCGGCGCCGCGTTCGATCGCGCGCTCGGTCCCTGACCGCGGCTCCCGTCAGCCCCCCATGCGCGCCAGCCGGAACGCGACCATCTCCTCGCCGTTGCGCACCAGCAGGAGGTCGCCGGCGAGCACTGGGTGGTTCCAGGTCTTGCCCTCGATCGCCGGGGCGCGCGCGATCTCGGTGAACCCGTCCGGGGTGGCGGCGACCAGCGCCAGCCCGCCCTGCTCCGAGACCACCAGCAGCAGGTCCTGCTCGGGCAGCAGGACGAGCTGGCCGCTGCCGTAGCGGCCGCCCTTCCACTTGCGCGCGCCGTCGTCGAGGGAGATCGCCGCCAGGAGGGCGCCGTCGAAGCCGTAGGCGTGGCCCTCGTGGACGACGAAATCGTTGAAGTAGGGCTTGAGCCCGATCGAGGTCCAGCGCTCCTCGACCGCCCAGCCGCCGGGACCGCGCGCGACCGCGAGGCGGCGCAGGCCGCTCTCGGCGTTGACCGCGATCAGGACGCCGCCGTCCGCGGTCAGCGCCGGCTGCACGATCGGGTAGCCCTTCCACGCGTGCTCCCAGAGCGGCGCGCCGTCGGCCGGGGCGACGCCGACCGCGCCGGCGCCGTTGATCTGCACGATCTGCGCGACGCCGCCGATCGTCGCCAGATGGGGCGAGCTGTAGCCCTCGCCGCCGGCCGGGCCGGTCCAGCGCGGCTCGCCGGTGGCGGCGTCGTAGGCGACGAGCGCGCCGGAGACCGCGGCGACGACGACGTCGCCGACCACCAGCGGCGAGCCCGAGAAGCCCCAGATCGGGGTCTTCGCCCCGGCGTCGGCCGCCGCGTCGCGCGACCAGAGGCGAGCGCCGTCGCCGGCGTCGAGCGCGTTGAGGATCCCGGTCGCGCCGAGCGCGTAGAGGCGGCCGTCGGCGAGCGTCGGCGTCGCGCGTGGGCCGGCGCCGGCGTTCGACTCCCAGAACCGCGCCGCGTCGCGGTGCATCCACACCGGCTCGCCGGTCGCCGCGTCGTAGCAGGCGACGACCTCGTCGTCGCCGCGCTGCTCCTGGGTGTAGAGGCGGTCGCCGCGCACCGCGAACGACGACCAGCCCGGCCCGATCGGCCGCCGCCACAGCTCGACCGGCGGCGACGCCGCCCAGTCGGTCGCGATGCGCACGCCGCGGACGACGCCGTCGCGCCCCGGCCCGCGGAAGCCGGGCCACTCGGCGCCGGCCGCCGCCGGCGCCGGGATCGACGGCGGC
>CAZNIX010000044.1:0-17891 GCA_964573125.1 uncultured Thermoanaerobaculia bacterium | reverse complement strand
TGGCCGGGACCGGCGTCAGCGTCCATCGGGTCGTCGGCTGGTACAAGCTCGGCCTGACGCCCGAGGAAACCGCCGAGCGCATTGGCCACCTGTCGCTGGCGCAGGTCCACGCCGCCCTGACCTACTACCACGCGAACCAGCGGCAGATCGACGCCGAGATCGCGGCCGACGACGCCGAGGCGGAGGCCCTCGAGCGCGAGCACCGCGCCGCCCGGACCGATCGGTGACGCCGCGGCTCTACTTCGACGAGGACTCGCTCGATCAGGCGCTCATCCGGGCGCTGAAGGCGCGGGGGCTCGATGTCGAGAGCGCGCTGACCGCCGACATGCGCCGGCGCTCAGACCGCGATCAGCTCGCATACGCGACCGGGCAGGGGCGGGTCCTTTGCAGCTACAACGTCGGCGACTTCTGCCGCATCCACCGGGATCTGACGGCGGCCGGAGGCGGGCATGCCGGCTTGATCCTCACGCAGCAGCACCGGTTCACCCTCGGCGAGCACCTCCGGCGGCTGCTTCGCCTCGTTGCGGCGATCTCGGCGGAAGAGATGAGGAACCGGCGGGAGTTCCTCTCGAGCTGGTAGGGGACTCGTGGAACCACGAGCCGGGCGTCGAACCTCCAAGCCCAGGCAGCCAGTCACCCGAACCACCCCTTCCGAATGCCCATGAACTTCCTCTGCGCCTTTTGCGTCGACGCGGAGTAGGCAAACGAAAGTGTTGCGAGTTGAAACAGGCTGAACGCCACAGCGTGGCCAGCAGGCTCGGGCGCATCCGCGGGACGTTCCTCGTCCCTCCCTCGCCCTAGCAGGACGTATGCCACGACCGCCTGTTCGGCGGGCTCTCCGAGGGGCAAGGTTTGTATCGCAGTCTCTACGATTCCCTCAAGTGCTTGGAGGCAGGTGGCGTCTCGCCAGAAGGCCCGGTTGTACCCGAAGCGGTCGTTGATTTCATCGACGAACCGCTCTACGTCGGCAGGCGTGCAGTTGGGGAGGGTCGATCCTTCGTGCAGAGCAGCCTCCATCAGGCGAGCTGTTGACTGCTGCCGGATGTGATGCTCTATGAGTTCGCTGTAGGGCCGTGATCCGGCACCCCGCAAGAACTGGTCCATCCGAGAAAGGGCCATCGAGGCTCAGTCCGCGATCCTCAGGTACTTCCGAAGCATCTCGCGCACGATCTCCGACGCCGGCCGCTCCTCCTCGAACGCCCGCCGGCGCAGCGCTTCCCATTCGTCGCGGTGGAGGTTGAACGTCTTCCGCACCAAGCCGGTCTTGGTGACCGTGTGTCTGCCCCCGCGGGGGCCGCGCGTTCGCTTCTGGTCGGGCATCGGGAGGGCAGTCTACCGCGAGTGTGCTATGCTGCTGTGCTGCTAGCAGCATGTACGTATGGAGACCAACTGCGAATCGAGCGCCAGACACGGAGAAGGGCCGGGCGCCGCGTTGACGCCCGGCCCGGACTTGACGAGCGGCCCCGGCAGGTGCAGGCACACCGACCGGAGCCTAGCCACCCATGGAGGACACGCCACCATGAGCGACCTTGCGCAGTCTATCCCCCACCTCCGCCTGATCCCCGACCCGCCCGGCGGCGCCGACGAGGGCGACGGCATCCGGCAATCCTTCCTCGCACAGATCCCGCACTCCCGGGACCGCGCGCTGCTGACGCGACTCTCCCGCCGGCTCTACTACCTCACCGCCCGCGAAGCTGAACGGGGCGCGATGCTCCGCGTCACCTGGGACCGGCTCCAGTTCCGGGGCGTCGGCCGGGATCTCCGCTTCGCCGCCTGGGTGCTGTCGGTGGTCGGCCGCTCCGACAGCGAATGGAAGCTCGCGCCGATCGCCGCCCGTCTCTCCGATGAGGTCACGGCGCTCGCGGACCGGATCGCCGCTGAGGTCGGCCGGTGATGCCGGCCGAGCTGGAACCGCCCCGCGCCCGGTTGCTCCGGGCCGGGGCTCAGTCCCTCTCCGACGCCGAGCTGTTGGCGGTCCTGATCCGTGGCGGCCGGCCGGGCGCCTCGGCGGTCGACGTGGCGCGGGAGCTGCTGTTCAAGGTCGGGGGACTGCCGGGGCTCGCCGGCGGCAATCTCCAACGCCTGCGCTCGAATGGCATCGGCCGGGCGAAGGTCGCGGCCGTGCTCGCGGCGGCCGAGATCGCCTGCCGGATGGCGGCGGCGGAGGTTCCCGAGCGCCAACCCCTCTCCCGGCCGGCCGAGGTCGCCCGCTACCTTGACCTTCGCTACGGCCACACCGGGCAAGAGGTCATGGGCGCTCTCTACTGCAACGCCCGGCATCGCCTGATCGGCGAGCGCGAGCTGTTCCGCGGCACCTTGCATCGTGCTTCGGTCGAGCCGCGGGAAGTGCTCCGCGCGGCCCTGGAGATCGGCGCCGCGGCGCTCGTGCTATTCCACACCCACCCGAGCGGCGACCCGGCGCCGAGCCGGGAGGACGTGCTGTTCACCCGGCGGATGGACCGGGCCGGCGAAGTGGTCGGCGTGCACATGGTCGACCACCTGGTAGTCGGCTGCGGTGGGCGATGGGTCAGCCTCAGAGAGCGGGGCGGCTGGTGAGCAAAGGGAAGACTCACCGTCCCATGTTGACGCTCTCAGCCGCCGTACGAGCGCTTGCGCCACGCCGCCGGGCTCTACGGCGACTCGGCGACCGATCGGTTCAAGCGCCGGCTCGCGTGGGCTCTCTGCAACCGGCTCCGGCAGCAAGCGGCCGAGTGGAAGCGGGTAGACACGCACGTTCCGCTGGTCCCGTGGCCGAGGATTCAGCCTTTGGCGTCCGCCCGCCCTCCCGAGCACCGGGCCGCCTTCCGAATCGCCTTGCGTCTCAGGGCCGCGCAGAGCGAGTTGGAAGCCGCCGCCCGGCTCTAGTTCGACTCCGACATGGAGGGAACCGCGGAGGCCGCGCGGCTCTACCGGCTCGCGGCTCAGAGCGCCGGCGGCTCGCCTGGATCGCTGACCCGCTGGAACGGGCGCTAGCCGAGGTCGAGCCATGAACCGGCAACGGATCCGGCTGGTGCTCCCGCTGCCGTGGGGCGAAGATGGCGGGTTGCGCCTCGCGGCGGCCCGCTACCTTGAGGCGCGGGCGGTCGTGCGGCCAACGTACGTGCGGCGCTTCGCCGTCGAGGTGCTGGCGGAGTGGGCCGAGCAAGAGACGCGGGCAGGGGAGCGGCGCCGCGACCGCATGCGCCGTCTCGAGGAGCTGCGAGCGGCCGCGGCCGATGACCTGGCGCGGTCGCTCGAGCGCCACCCGCTGCCGGCGCTGCTCGACGTGGCCGCCGAACTGCGGGAGGTCGAGCGCGAACTGCGGGCGCTTGCCCTCGGCCCGGCCGCTCACCTTGCCGGTGAGCTGCTGGCGCTGGCGACAGAGTTGGAAGCGACGATCCCGGCCGAGTAACCGGGCCGGTGGCCTGTCCGGAGCGGCTGGCGCTTGCCGCGGCGACGCTCCATCGGGCTGCGGCGTGGCCCGCGCCTTTGCCGACCTCGCCGGCGCCGAGCGCTTGGGCGCGGCGCAGGTCGCGGAGGCAGTGCAATGCTGGCCCCCAGGAGAGCAGACCGTGCTCTAAGGCATCTGCGCGACGCTCTTGCGAGCCGCGTTCCGCTTGGCGGTCTGCCAGTTAAAGAAATTGCTGACGCCTTGCCCCCCACCAGACCAGAGGACCGTGCCTTGATTCGTCTCAACGAGCTTCAACTCGATTCGAACGCCCGGGTCCTCCAGCCGGCGATAGGTTGAGGCACTGGCAAGGAGAACCGCCTGCGCGCCTTGAGCACGCGCCGCCGTCAGGAGCGACCGGAGCGGAGCGCCGGAGTTGAAGGCGTTCTGGTCCTCGAACCGAACCGCCAGTTCCACGGGGTCGATCAGGCGGTAGCGGGGACGCTGCTTCTTGATCTCGTCGATCAGAGCAGCGGTCAGCGCGTCGTCCGCTACTTCATCGAGGGTGGCCGGGATGACTGCCAGGTGCGAGACCTGCTTCAGCGCGTAGGCTGGCTCGGTTGAGAGGCCAGGCGGTGGCCCGCTGTCCGCGGCCTCGACCGCCGCCGGCGGCTTGCTCTCCTCGCTCTCGACCGGCTCGCCGCCTCCGCACGCGATGGCCGCCCGGAGAACCTCCGCCGGCACGTCCGGGGACAGTTCCAGTACAACCTCCGGCGTCACCTCGAAGTCAACGCAGTCCCGCCGTACAAGATCGAGGACGACCGCCTCCTCGACGCCGCTGCGGATCAACTCCAGGAGCTGCTGTTTCGAGATCGCGGCGTCCGCTAGCGGAGGCAGCCCGAGCAACGACCCGAGCAACACGACTCCCAGGATGGGGCGGTGGTTCGCGTACATGCTTCGACGATACCGCACCGAGGAGGCACGCGCTCCGTTTCGCGCCCCCGACCTCGGCGCTTGAGCTGCCCGGGCGCGTTGGCGCGGGCACGTCCCGGGGGGAGTTCAGTGCTGGCGCTCCGGCGCGGATCGGGCGCCCGGTTGCGACGCCGACGGCCGATCGCCTATCGTTACCGCATTCGCACAGGAGGTGGAGCAAGGGTGTGAGCAGGGAGCTGCGTTATCTGCTGCTCGGACTGGTGGTCGGAGCCGGTCTCGCCGGGGGGTTGGCCTGGGTGCTGCGCGAACCACGCGCACGCAGCTTCGATGAGTGCGTACTTGAGAACGTCAAGGCCGGCATGAGCGACCAGGCGGCAACGATTGTTCTCTTCAGTTGCAGGAACCTGTTTCCCGCGGCGCCTAACGCGAGCGCCCCGGCACCTGCCAGGACGGCTGCTGAACTACTAGACAGACTCTCCGGTCTTCCCGCGGCGCGTACCCCGAGCGCCCCGGCACCTGCTGCGGTCTATCGTGTCACGCCGCGTCACCCCGCGGCGTCCGGGGCGCCCCTGCAAGTTGAACTCGAATTCACCGAGGCGTGCTGGGTCGAGCTGGTGATCGACGGCAAGCGCCGGATCAGCGAGCTGCACGCCCCCGGCGAGTCGCTCCAGATCGACGCCGAAAGCAGCGTCGTGCTCGCCAGCATCGGCAACGCCGCCGGGGTCGAGGTGCAGGTCAACGGCGAGCCGTTCCCGCTGCTCGCCGACGGCCGGGTGGTGCGGGACGTGCGGATCGAGCTGGCACCGGCCGGGTCGTGACCCGGGATCCGGAAGGCAGGCCGGAGTGCGGCAGGCAGAGCCGGCGGCGCCGATCGAGCTTCGGCGGATGGCTCGACAGCCGGCTCGAGAGACCGACGCTACCCCGCCGCGACGATCGGCCCTGTCTGTTCGTCTCGCTCACGCTTCGGTCCTACCGTAAGCCGCGCGGGAGGTCTGCGCACCTTACCGCCGAGCGGCCGGGGGCGGCCAGACGGGCCGGCCTGAGTTCACCCAGGGTACGGGGACACGCGGTTTAAGTGCACTCGGAGTCTGCCAGGCGGCCGGCGGCAGGGGGCGTAGTTCACCCGGAGTGCGGGAATCGGCCCACGAGGTGCACTCCGAGTGCACTGCGGCTCCGGTTGGAGCGTCCTGAACGGGGTGCGAACGCTGCCGTGTATGGAGCGGTGGGCGAAGGCCCGCCGCGTAAGTACATGGCGTTGCTTGCTCTCCTTGCTCACCGTCCCCGGGGCCGGAGGGCTCAAGCCAGGCAAGCCTTCCCGCGGCTCCCCCTACCGGCCAGGCTAGAGGCTCAACTTCAGCCCGGGCGCCTGATCCACCTCCAACCCGCCCCCCTACCCAGCTCTCCGCACCGCGGCGGGTAGGGTCAGCAACCCATCGCGGGAGGGCTCAGCGACGCGGCAGTCAAGACACCTGTCCGACCTGACGCGGGGAGCCGCCGAAGGGGGCCCGGTCGGTTGCGGTCAGGTTTCGAAGAGCTTGACGACGGCACGTTCGACGTCCCGGACCGCGGCGACCAGCTCGGCCTCGACGTCGGCGGGTCGGTGGGTCATGTGGGCGTAGCGCACGAGGCGGTTGAGCAGGTTCCCCGCCCGGGCGAGCTGCGCGAGCGCCTTGTGGTCGACTCGGCTCGACAACCGCCGGCCGAGGGCGGCCTCCCTGATGTAGCGCGAGAGAGGCAGTGCCGCCAAGTTCGCTCGCTCGAGCATGCGGGCGAACTCGGCGACGGTTAGGTTGATCGTCGCGCGGTGACTGCGGAGGCGATCAAGGGGCAGCGGCGGTCGTCCGCCGCGGTTAGGGCGACGAGGAGGCTGGCGCATCGCGGCTCCAGATTCCTCCCCTGCTTGAGCGCCCCGGAGGGGACGCGAAAGAGCTCAACAAGTTTTCAGCCTCTGAAAACATTGCTCGCTCTCTCCGACTTCTGCTGACGCGATACAAAGGATAGCACGCCGTCGCTACAACCTGCTGGACTGCCTACCGGCCGCGTTTTCGCGTCGCAAACTGAGCTGCCAGTCCAGGGATCTTCATCGCGTCTTCGATCGTCATCGCGAGATGGCACCAGGGGCAGCGATGAGTTCCGAGGACGTGGCGAGCTTTCTCGGGCAGTCTCCGAAGTTCGGTCAGGCGGCCGTCGGAGTAGCAGGTCTTACAGAACAGCGTTTCCGGTTGCTCAGGATCTGCCACGGCTCCGCCCTGCAGCCAGAGCAGGTCATCGCGTGTGAGCTTCTTCATGCGGGCGCGCGGAGCTCGCCGGTTGGCGGGCCCCTTGCGTTCCTCCTACTGTTCCAGGATCAAACCGCTCCGAGAAGCCACGGCAGTGCGGCAAGATCGCAACTCGACTAGCCGTTCGTAGAGGATCTTGTCGAGCTTCGCTTGAAACTCCGCCGCCTCGATGTGGTCCGCGGCTCGCCTTAGCTCCTCCGCCGCCTGCTCGGCTGCGGTCGGCCGCGTCTCGGGAACGACCCCGTAGAGCTGTTCCCGCAGCGGCGCCTGCTCCCGGTTGAGCTGGTCGAACGTCTGCTTAAGCCGTGCTCGTCTCTCGGGTTCATCAAGTATCCATGCTATCTCCGCATCGAGCTTCTTGAGCTGGCCCCTCCAGAACCTGTCGCCCTGCAACACGGCACGCCATGAAGCGAGAGCACCCTCCGGCTCGCAGGCAGGTGAGATTGCGAGATCTCCTTGGGGCAGGAGGCCAACTCCCAGGGGCAGCAGCGCCCCCAGGACGACCAACAAACCAGGCCAGAACCACCTCGCAGCCAACTTGAGACACCCTCCGCTGGACTAACCCCACCCCGACTTCACCTGACGCGAAGTCACGGTAGCACACGCGGACGGACAGGTGCCCTCCGGCGAACGGCGTGGATTCCGCGAACGGCCCGCGCTTACGCGAGGCCCCTGGGCTTCCTGATGCGGCGCCGAGAGAGGGTCCTCCGTTCCGGCTGCGCAGGTGCCGTCCAGCGGGGGTCAGGCTTCAGCCATCTGAGCGCGCAGGAACCGCTCACTCCACCTTCGGGGGCCGCCGTACCAAGCGGCGATGATCTGCTATCGTTTGCATCGCATCGGGGGAGGTCCAAGGAAGATGCGGGGAGGTCGGAAGACACGAGCCGTCTCTTCGCTTGGCAAGGACTTCCGGCTCGTCTCCGCGCCTCGCTCCGGGGCGCTCATCGAGGGGAGGGCGTGGAGTCCCGATGCCCGGATCCTCCCCGGCCCCCCCGGCCGGCGGCTCTCCTCCCGGCGTTGGTCGCCGCCGCCGCCGCGCCGCCGGCCAGCCCCCATCGCACCGCCACCAGCCCTCCGTTCCGCCGGAGCCGAGCACCTCGCGCGCCCCCGCCCGGCGGCCGGTGCCAGAGTCGCCGAGCACGTCGGAAGAGCTGCACCTTGCCGCCGAGCGATGGGCGGCTATGATCGTCGATGCTTACCTGCGACACTTGGCCACGGCCGCGCACCGCGAGGAGGAGCCCTGATGCCGATCGCCGTCCCCTACGCCCGCGTCTCCGACCGCCGCCAGGCGGAGACCCTGAGCATCCCGACGCAGCTCGACTACATCCGCCGCTGGTGCGAGCTCGAGGATTTGGAGCTGGGTCCCGCCTTCGTCGACGCCGGCGAATCCGCCAAGACCGCGGACCGCACGCAGCTCCAGCGCCTGCTCGCCTACTGCCGGGCTCACCGCTCCGAGGTCGCCTGCGTGGTCGTCTTCCGGCTCGATCGCTGGACCCGCGAGCTGAGGGACTACCTCGTGCTCTCCGAGGAGCTGACACGGCTCGGCATCCCGCTGCGCTCGGTCACCGAGTCGTTCGCCGAGGACGAGGACGGCGAGATGCACTCCCTCCTCACGACCTTGATGGCGCAGTGGGAGAACCGGCGCAAGGCGCGGCGCACCCGCGAGGGCATGAAGTTCGCCTTGGAGCGCGGCCGTTGGGTCTGGAAGGCGCCGCTCGGATACCTCAACGGCCGCCGCGGCGGCCCGAGCCTGCTGCCTGACCCCGAGCGCGCTCCGCTCGTCCAGAAGGGCTTCGACCTGGTCGCCTCCGGAGCGCTGTCGGCTCTGGCGGCCCTCGACAGGCTCCGGAGCCTCGGGCTACGCACCGCGGCCGGACGACCGCTGACTCGCCAGAGCTGGAGTCAGATGCTGCACAACCCGGTCTACAAGGGCCGCCTCGTCATGGCGCGGTGGGGCATCGACGCCGAGGGCGACTTCGAGCCGCTGGTCTCACCGGACACCTGGCGCCGCGTCCAGCTCGCCCTCGCCGGCCGCCTGCGCGCCCCGAGCACGCGCCGGCGCGATCACCCGGACTTCCCCCTTCGCCGCTTCTGCCGCTGCGGCTCCTGTGCCACGCCCTTGACCGCCTCCTGGTCCCGCGGCCACGGCGGACGCTACGCCTACTACTTCTGCCGCGATTCGGACTGCCGCCTCGTGCGTGTTCGCCACGAGGAGCTGCACGAGCGGTTCGTCGACCACCTGCGGACCGTCCAGCCCACCCCGACCGCCTTCGGCCTGCTCCGCGAGGCCCTGACCCGCCAGTGGCAGCAGGTCGAGGCGGAGCGCGGCTCCCAGGCGGCGGCGGCCCGCCAGGCGATCGACACCGCCCGCGAACGCCGCGCCCGGCTGATCGACGCCTACATCTACGAGAAGGCCCTCCCCGAGACCGACTACCGCAAACGCCTCGCCGAGCTGGACCGCGAGATCCTCGAGGCCGAGGAACGGCTGGCAACCGCCGAAGCGCCGGGCTTCGGCGATCTCGGAGGACTGCTCGACTACGCCGAGCGACTCGTCACCCGCGCCGACCAGGCCTGGCTCGCCTTCGATCCCGACCTGCGGCGCAGGTTCCAACACCTCGTTTTTCCCGGGGGAATCGCTTTCGATCCCGACCAGGGGTTTGGAACCTCCGAAACCTGCTTGCTGTTCAGCGACTTTCGCGCGTGGGACGGCGGGGAGGATGGGATGGTGCCCCCGGCTGGATTCGAACCAGCACTGGTCGGGTCTTGAATCCGTCGCCTCTGCCGGTTGGGCTACGGGGGCATGGTGCAAGGGGTGGGAGTCGAACCCACAAGCCGCTGTTTCTGAGACAGCGAGGTATGCCAGTTCCCTTCACCCTTGCATCTCGATTCTCAAAGAGCGTTGGCGGAGGGTGGAGGAGTCGAACCCCTGGCTGTGACGCCACCCTGGTTTTCAGGACCAGTCGCCGGCCCACCCGGCGGCACCCTCCGGATCATCGGGGCCCAAAAACACGAAGGCCCCCGCGGCGATCTCGCCGGGGGGCCTCGTCCGTGCGCGGTGTTTCGTCGAGCGGCTACACGGGCATCTCCCCGGCGGTCGCCGGTGAAAGGGAGCTCAGCGAGCTGCTCAAGAACGCCGCGGTGTTCATCGCCGGGCATCCTACGGCGGCGAGCGTGGTGCGGTCAAGGGTTGTGCTGGCGCTTCTTGACTTGCTGGGTAAGGCGGCTTACGCTTTACGGCGTGAAGAGCACCATCTCCAGCAAGGGCCAGATCACCGTGCCGGTCGAGCTTCGCGAGCGGCTCGGGCTCACGCCCGGTACGGCGGTCGCGTTCGAGCTGCGCGAGGACGGAGTCCTGCTCCGCAAGAGCGTCCACGGCGAGCACCCGGTCGACCGGCTCTACGGCTCGCTCCGTCTCGGTCGGCCCGTCGACGAGCTGATCGACGAGATGCGGGGGCCCCGGCCGGCGAGTGGGGCCGTGCGCCGCAAATGAAAGTCACTCCGTCGTCAACACCCTCTTCCCCACGCCCTTCTTCCCCAACGCCTCCTCGCGGCTCGTCATCGTCCCCGAGGCCGAACGCATCCCGCTCCGCAGCTTCGAGCGGTAGTCGTTGATCGCGCGGCCGTCGCCGCCTTCCCTGGGCGTCGGAACGATGAGCGTTTCGCCGAAGTCGACCTTGGGGAACGCCGCCGGGCCGAAGCGGCCCTCCTTGCCCTTCGCCTTGTCCGCCAGCGCCTTGGCGATCATCCAGGGCTGGATCGGGATCTGGTCGATGCGCACGCCGACGGCGTCGAAGATCGCGTTGGCGCAGGCGGGCATGATCGGCAGGAGCGGCCCCTGGCCGACCTCCTTGGCGCCGAACGGGCCCTCGGGGTCGGGGTCTTCGATCAGGTAGGTGGTGACCGCGGGCATGTCGGGGAAGGTCGGGCTCTTGTACTCGAGCAGCGAGGGCGTCTTGTGGACGAGGGCGCGCGAGCGGCTCTTGGGCAGGCGGCGGAAGGCCTGCTCTTCCATCATCGCCTCGCCGAGCGCCATGTAGACGCTCCCCTCGACCTGACCCATCACCAGGACCGGGTTGATCGCGCGGCCGACGTCGTGGGCGATCCAGACCTGCAGCGGGCGCCAGAGGCCGGTCTCGGGATCGACCTCGACCTCGATCACCGCCGCCGAGTAGGAGTAGGCGGGGGAGGGGCCGACGCCGGCGCCGCGGTACTTGCCCGGCGAGCGCGGCGGGACGTAGCTGCCGGTCGTGGCGAGCGTGCCGTGCATCGCCTCGGCGATCACGCACGCTTCCTGGAAGTCGACGCCGGTCTCGGGGTCCTCGGCGTCGAACACGCGTCGCTCGGCGAAGACCAGGCGCCCCTCGGGCACGTCGAGGTGCGCCGCGACCGCCGAGGCGATGAGCTGGCGCGCGCGCTCGGCGGCCTGGAGCGCGGCGTTGCCAACCATCAGCGTGACGCGCGAGGAGTAGCTCCCGAGGTCGACCGGCGTCAGGTCGGTGTCGCCGACGTGGAGGCGCAGGTCGGCGAGGTCGACGCCGAGCACCTCGGCGACCACCGCGGCGAGCACGCTGTCCGAGCCCTGGCCGATCTCGGTCTCGCCGCAGAAGACCGCGACGCCGCCCGAGCGGTCGAGCTTGAGCAGCACGCCCGACTGCGGCATGTGGTTCCAGTAGATCGGCAGCCCCGCGCCGCACAGGTAGGAGCCGCAGGCGAGCCCGAGGCCGCGGCCGTGGGGGAGCCGGCCGTAGCGCTCGCGCCAGCCCGAGCCGGCGATGACCGCCTCGAGGCACCGGCCGAGACCCATCGAGCCGACCTTGAGCCAGTTCGCGGTGATCGTGTCGGGCGGCGCGAGATGGCGCAGCCGGAGGTCGGCGGGGTCGATGCCCAGCGCGTGCGCCGCCTTGTCGAGCTGGACCTCGAACCCGAAGCGCGGCTGCGGCGTGCCGTGCCCGCGCTTGGGGCCGCACGGCGGCTTGTTGGTGAAGCAGCGGACGCCGTCGAAGCGATACGCCGGCAGATCGTAGGTGACGGTCTGGAGCGCGCCGGTGTAGTAGGCCGAGGCGACGCCGTAGCTGCCGTAGGCGCCGCCGTCGAGCGCGGTCTTGAGGTGCTGGGCGGTGATCCGGCCGTCCCGGGTGAAGCCGGTCCGGACCTCCATCAGCACCGGGTGGCGGCCGCGGTGGCAGTAGAAGACCTCCTCGCGGCTGAGCGTGACCTTGACCGGCCGGCCGAGCACGAGCGCCATCTTGGCGGCGGCGATCTCGTGGTTGAACGGGTCGCTCTTGCCGCCGAAGCCGCCGCCGTTCGGGGTCGCGACCACGCGCACGCGCGACGCCGGCAGCTCGAGCACCCGGGCGAGCGCGCGGTGGACGTAGTGCGGGGTCTGGGTCGAGGAGTAGACGGTCACGCGCCCCTCGTCCTCGGGGACCGCGACCGCGGCGTGCTGCTCCATCGGCAGGTGGGTGTTGCCGTCGTAGAAGAGGACGTCTTCGAGCACGAGGTCGGCGGCGGCGAAGCCGGCGTCGACGTCGCCGAAGCGGATCGAGATCAGCTTGTGCACGTTGCCGCCGTCGCCGTAGTCGTGGATGCGCGGCTCGGGGGTGGCGAGCGCCTCCTCGACCGAGGCGATCGTCGCGAGCGGCTCATAGTCGACCGCGACCGCGAGCGCCGCCTCCCACGCCGCGTCCTCGGTGGTCGCGGCGACCGCGGCCACCGGGTCGCCGACGAAGCGCACGACGTCGGGGCAGAGCGCGTGCTCGTCCTGGGAAACCGGCAGGATGCCGAACGTGATCGGCATCGACGCGCCGGTGAGGTGGCCGAGGTAGCCCGGGACCCGCTCGGCGGCGGAGAAGTCGATCCGCCGGATCCGCGCGTGCGGCACCGTGCTCCGCACCAGGCGCAGGAAGCACATGCGCGGGAACGCGAGGTCGTCGGCGTAGCGGGTGACGCCGGTGACCTTGGCCCGGCCGTCGACCCGCCGGAACGCGGTGCCGATCAGGCGGGTCGGCTCGCCCTCAGGCTTCTCGCCGGGCAGGGGACGGTCTTTGCGCAGAGGCTGGGACATCGTTGTGCTCCCAGTCTACCGCGAGGGGGCTTGCTTTGCGTCAGCGACCCGGCGTAGTGTCCTCACAACTTCCCGTCCCAGAGGAGGGACAAACCCGATGTCCAATCCACTTCGTGCCGAGGGTCGGAGTGCGCCCCGGCGGCCGGCGGGCTTGCTGGCGGGCCTGGTCGTTCTCGCCGTCGCCGCCGTCGCCGTCGCCGCCGTCGACAAGCAGCAGAGCCATGACGAGATGCAGGCGATCGCCGCCGAGATGCGGGCGCTCAAGCCGACCGCCGGCAACAGCGCGGCCTACGCTGCGCTCGAAACACAGTACCGCGAGCTGAGCGCGCAGATGGGCGGCGACGATCCCGCGGCCGTTCTCCCCGGCGGCATGGCCGTCGACGGTCGCGGGGGCCAGCTCGGCGGCGGGCCGACCCCGCCTCCCGGCTGCATCGTCACCGAGACCGCGTTCACCCAGAACACGCCGACCGCGATCCCGACCGGTCCGGCCGTGGTCAGCTCGACCCTGGCCGTGGCGGGCGCCGGGCCGTTTCTCTTCGATCTCGACCTCACGACCACGCTCACCCACACCTTCGCCGCCGACCTCGACATCACGCTGATGTCGCCGGCCGGCACGATCGTGACGCTGACCACCGACAACGGCGGCGGCAACGACAACGTGTTCAACGGTACGCTGTGGGACGACGACGCCAACCCGCTCGGCCAGGTGCCGTACACCACCAACAACGGGATGGCGACCGACCACCTCTACGTCAACCTGACCACGGCCACGCCGCTCGTGCCCGAGGAGGCGTTCGGGGCCTTCATCGGCGAGGACCCCAACGGCACCTGGACGATCACGATCTCCGACGACCTCGCCGGCGACGGCGGGTCGCTCGCGGACTGGACGCTGACCGTGCGCACCCTGCCGGCGCCGCCGGTGATCGCGAACACGATGGCGACCCAGGCGACGCCGACCGCGATCCCGACCGGCCCGGCGGTGGTCAGCTCGACGCTGGCCGTGGCCGGGGCCGGCACCGCGATCTGGGACGTCGACCTCACGACCACGATCACCCACACCTTCGCGGCCGACCTCGACATCACGCTGATGTCGCCGGCGGGCACGATCGTGACCCTGACCACCGACAACGGCGGCGGCAACGACAACGTGTTCAACGGCACGGTGTGGGACGACGACGCCGACCCCGACGGCCAGGTACCCTACGTGACGAACGCCAACATGGTGACCGACCACCCGTACGTCAACCTGACGCTCGCGTCGCCGCTGGTGCCCGAGGAGGCGCTGGCGGCGTTCATCGGCGAGGACCCGAACGGCACCTGGACGATCACGATCTCCGACGACCTCGCCGGCGACGGCGGCTCGCTCGCGAACTGGACGCTCGACATCGACACCGCGACCTGCCAGGGCCAGTGCGAGCTGACCTGCCCGGCCAACATCACGCAGTCCAACGACCCCGACCAGTGCGGCGCCGTGGTCAACTACCCGGCGCCGACCACGATGGGCGCGTGCGGCACGATCACCTGCGCGCCGCCGTCGGGCTCGTTCTTCCCGGTGGGGACGACGACGATCACCTGCCAGGACAACCCGATCCCGCTCGGCGGCCAGGGTCCCGCCACCTGCAGCTTCGACATCACGATCAACGACACCCAGCCGCCGCAGATCACCTGCCCGGCCGACGTCGTCGCGAACGCGCCGCCGGGCGATCCGTCGGCGATCGTCAACTTCCCGCCGCCGGGCTCGAGCGACAACTGCCCGGGCGTCGGCGCGGCGTGCGCGCCGCCCTCGGGCTCGGCCTTCCCGATCGGCGACACCAGCGTCTCCTGCACCGCGACCGACGGCGCCGGCAACACCGCGACCTGCTCGTTCCTGGTCTCGGTCTTCGGGCAGTCGATCCTCGAGATCCCGACCCTCGGGCTCTGGGGCCTGGCGGCGCTGGCGCTCGGGCTCGCGGCGCTCGGCGTCTG
This sequence comes from uncultured Thermoanaerobaculia bacterium, assembly GCA_964573125.1. GTDB lineage: Bacteria > Acidobacteriota > Thermoanaerobaculia > Multivoradales > JBCCEF01 > CAVSQV01. The sequence continues at coordinate 3,286 of CAZNIX010000044.1, read as the reverse complement.
GCTGATGCGGCGGCGCGTCGCGCGCGGATAGGGTAGGAAGCGAGCGCCGGCCGAAGCCGGTTCACGGCGCGTCCGGGGCGACCCGGGCGCGCCGTTTTCATTTCGTTCGGCAGGGCGTCCGCTCGCCGAGCACGGAATTCCGGGGCACGGCTCTCGCCGCGGTTTCTGCACCCGTGGGGGCCGCCGGCGAAGCCGAGGGGCGAGCAGGCCGGCGGAGCCGAGGGCAGTGGGTGGCGGCGCCTGGCCCGCGCGGACCCAGGGGTCGAGCCGGCGCGCCGGGCTGCGAGCTGAAGGCGAGAGGGTTCCGTCAGCCCGGCGGCGGCGCGCCGTAGAGCGCCTCGCGCGCCGGCGGGCGGTCTTCGCCGCGCAGCGTCGCCGCCGCCCACTCCACGGCCTCGACGATCTTGTGGTAGCCGGTGCAGCGGCAGAGGTTGCCGGCGAGGGCCTGGCGGATCGCCTCGCGGTCGGGCGCGGGCTCGGCGGCGAGCAGCGCCTTGGCCGCCATCAGGATGCCGGGGGTGCAGTAGCCGCACTGGGCGGCGCCGAGGTCGGCGAACGCGGCCTGGAGCGGGTGCAGCTCGTTGCCGCGCTGGAGCCCCTCGACGGTTTCGATCTCCCGCCCCTCCATCTCCGCCGCCAGCGCCAGGCAGGAGAGCACCGGCCGGCCGTCGACGAGCACCGTGCAGGTGCCGCACTCGCCCAGCTCGCAGCCGTGCTTGGTGCCGGTCAGCCCCAGCTCCTCGCGCAGCACCTCGAGCAGCGTGTGGTGGGTGGGGAAGGCGACCGCCCGCGGCTCGCCGTTGACGCGCAGGGTGAGGGTGGTGGTGTCGTGCGGCATGGGGTCGGTGACCGGGACTCGCGGTGCGGCGGCGGCCCCCGGGCATGCGAAGGGCGCGCGGCGCGGGGCCATCTTCGGCCGGCGCGGCGGACCTGTCAAGCCGGCGGCGCGCGGCCGCACGCCCTCCGAAGAGGCCGCCGAGGGACTTGAACCGGCAACTTATTCTCTCTTTCTTCCTTCTCCGTTTCCTCTTTCGGCGACACACTCCCTTGTGAGGCGGCCGATCCCGGCCGTTCAGGTCGAGGTGTGAGCCGCCGGGAAGGGAGTAGTTATGCTCAAGCGGACCTGGTCTCTCCTCCTCGTCGTCACCTTGTTCGCCGCGCCCGGAGCGGCCTTCGCCGCCGCCCCCGACCGCGACGCGGCCGATCGCCGCCCGACCGTACTCGAGCGGGTCTGGGATGGACTCGTGTGGCTGCTCGACCTCGACGATGAACGGGCGACGGAGAGCACTCGCGAAGTCGCCGACCTCCCGCGCAGCATGAGCGCGGGCGACGACGCAGGCGGTCAAGTCGATCCCGACGGCTAGGCGCCCCCGCTTTGGGGGCACCGGAGGTCCCGCCTCCGGTGCCCCTTCCGTGTCACGTATTTCATGGGTATACTTACTACCCTAGTGGAGGAGATTCCGTCTTCGGGGGAGGGATCCGCATGTCGTGTGCTGACGACTCTGATCGGCTCTGGGCGTCGCTCGGTACCGGCTTCGAGTACGATCGCGAACACGACACGGTGAGGATCACCGCCGCGGACGGAACCGAGATCGAGGTTCCCGGTCCCGATCTCCGGGAGTGTCTCCACTGGCTTTCGGCCGGAGCGCCGGCTCCGGTGCCCGGCCCCTACCGCAAGGTCCTGGACCGATCCCGCGCCCGCCTGCGCGAGGTGGAACTCCGCGTCCTCCGCGAGGAGCGGGATGCGCGGCAGGACCTGGTCGACCTGCTGGGCCGGGCGCCCGAAGAGCGCCGCTCGCTGATCGCGGCGGACGAGAGGCTCCGCACCTACAGTCTCGCCCGTTGGGCGGCCGAGCAGTCGCGGAGCACCGTCCTGCACGACCCGACGCTCGCGCTCGAGCTGGCGGCGGCCGGCCGAGAGATCGCGGGCCGGCTCGACCCGCGGACCTACGGCGGTTCCCACGTGCGGGACCTGCAGGCCTATGCCGAGGCGGTGTTCGGCAACGCGCTGCGGGTCACCGGGGATCTGCGGGGAGCGGCCGGCGCGTTCGCGCTGGCCCGTGAGTATCTCGAGCTCGGGGGGGGCGATCCGTCCGAGGCCCTCGAGGTCGATGACCTCGAAAGCTCGCTCTGCCGCAGCCTGAGGGACTTTCGCCGCGCTCTGGAGCTCTCGGAGCGGGTGGTGGAGGGCAACCTCGAGCTGGGACAGACCGATTCGGCCGCCCGGGCGCTGCAGAAGCGCTCGATCATCCTGCAGGAGATGGGAGAGCTCGAGGAAGCGATTGACGTGCTGCGCACCGCCGCCGCGCTGGCGGTCGATTCGAGCGACGATTCCCTCGTGTTCAGGATCCACCACGGCTTGGCGATCTGCCTGGCCAGGGCCGATCGCATTCCCGAGGCCCGCGGCCTCCTGGAGCAAAACCGCGACCTCTACCGGTTCCTCTCCTCGCCCAAGGTCGACGGCTGCCGCCTCTGGCTGGAGGGCCTGATCGCGCTCGGCGGGGACGACCTGCCGGCCGCCGCCGAAGCGCTCAGCCGGTCGCGCGCCCTCTTCGAGGAGCACGGCTTCCCCTACGACACCGCCCAGGTCTCCCTCGACCTCGCCGCCGCCCTCGCCGGGCTCGGGCGCGCCGCGGAGGTCCGCGAGCTGGCCGCCGCGACCTATGCGTTCATGGAGTCGCGCGAGGTCCACCCCGACGCCCTCGCCGCGCTCGCCGTCTTCCGCCAGGCGGCGGCGCGCGAGGAGCTGAGCCGGGAGCTGCTGCGCGGCCTGGCGCAGCGGCTGGGCCGCGCCTCGGCGCTCGCGCCGCCCCCGGCTTCCTGAAGCCTCAAAACGCCCGCGTGTCCCCCCGGCTGGCGAAGGTGCGCGGCGGGCTCTCGTAAGCCTGCGGCGTGCCGGTGGCCGTGTCGGTGACGGTGAGGGTGAACGGGACGTTCGAGAGCGAGCCGTAGAAGACCCACCAGTGGCCGTTGACGGCGCGGGCGTCGAGCACCTTGACGAACAGCTCGAGGTTGCTCTCGCGGAAGAACCAGAAGGCGCCGGTGTCGTCGGTCAGCGCGTGGGCGTGCCCCGGCCCCGCGCCGCCCTGGAAGTCCTCCCACTCGACCTCGACCCGGAAGCGGTTGTCGTTGAGGCAGAGCGCGGTCGGCCCCGCCGCGCACGGCGGTGGCGCGGGCGGCCCCGAGCCCGCGGCGGGCGTCGCGGCAAGGCCGCCCGCGGTGGAGGAAGGGCCGAGCCGGTTCGTGGCGGGCGAGCCCGCGAGCGCGCCCGTGGAGGAGACCGGCG
>CAZNIX010000043.1:0-17959 GCA_964573125.1 uncultured Thermoanaerobaculia bacterium | reverse complement strand
CAGGATCCCGGTGCCGGTGTCGGTGATGCCGCCGGTGAAGGTCGCGGTGTCGCCGGTGCGGTTCTGGACCACCACCGCGCGGCCGCCCGCGTTGGTGATCGTCCCGGCGTAGGAGACCGTGGCGTTGCCGCCGTCGAGGTTGAACGCGGTGCCGGTCGTGGCCCCGATCGAGCTGCCGGAAGGCGCCGAAAACACCGCGGGAAAGACCGGGTTGATCGCGTCGGCCAGGTTGACCAGCGAAACGCCGGTGCTCGGGCTGCCGTTGACGGTCAGCGCGGCGAGCTGGAGGTCGACGGTGGCGTCGGCGGCGTTCACCGCCGGCCCGCCGGTCGCCTCGATGGTCGCCATGCCCGCACCGACGGTGAACCGCGTGCCGGTGCCGGCGCCGACGTTGACGGCTCCCGTGCCGGAGAGGCTGAGACCGGCGCCGCTGGCGAAGAGGTCGAGGTCGGTGAACGCAAGGTCGCCCGCCACGCCGGTGAGCATCATCGCGGCGCCGCCGACGCTGTCGCCCGAGGTCCCGACCGTGGTGACGCCGCCCGAGATCTGGTTGTAGGGCGCCCCCGGCGTCGCGTCGAAGGTCGCGTTGCTCACCAGAATCCCGCCCCCGCCGGTCGCCGGGTGCACGGTGTTGTTGGCGAAGCCGGTCAGGAACGTGTTCGCGGCGGCTCCGCCGGCGATGTTCACGGCCGTCGCCGCCGAGACGATGTTGGTGTTGGAGCTGAAGTTGAGATGCAGCGTGCCCGCGGCGCGGCTGACGTCCACGGCGTTGCCGGTGTGCGTGCCGCCGGTGTTCCAGCTATTGCCGGTGATGCCGAGCAGCAGCGTTCCGGTGGTGCCGGCTTCGAGGTTGACGTCGATCCCCTCGATCCCGGCGCCGCGGATCACGTTGTTCAGGATCGACAGCGAGTTGAGGGGGCCGGCGGGCAGGGCCACCGCGTTGGTGACGTCGATCGCGTTGCCGCCCGCGCTCTGCAGCGAGAGACCGATGATCTCGATCGGGATCGCGTTGGTCGCGGCGACCGCACTGTTGCCGGCGCCGCTGCGATCGATCAGCGGCCGGCTGCCCGGCGCTGCGGTGACGAGGTTGGTCGGCGAGCCGTTGCCGTTGAGGTTGACCGCGATCGAGAGGCCGGCGTGCTCGCCGACCAAGTGCTGGCCGTTCTTGAGCACGATGCCGGCGGCCTGGCCGGTCGAGGTGCCGTCGCCGAAGTAGACGAAGATCCAGTCGGTCGCGACCGACGCGGTCTGGGCCTCCGCCAGGGTGTCGAACGGCTCGTGCGAACGGCCGAGGCCGCCGGCGGCGGCGTTGTTCCGCACGTACCAGACCTGCTCGAAGAGGGTGATCGTGACCATGCCGATATCGGACGCCGGGGCCGGCGTGCCGTCGTCGGTCACCGTGTACTGGAAGCTGTCGGAGGCGGCGGGGTCGCCGGCGAGCGGCGTGAACGTGAAGCGGCCGTTGGCCTCCATCGTCACCGAGCCGCCGTTGACGGTCGGGCAGACGAACGGCGGCGTGACGTCGCCGCAGCCGACGATCCCGGAGACCGCGAGGGCGTCCCCCTCGGCCGGGTCGGCGTCGTTGTCGAGCACGCCGAAGCCCGAGGTCGTGGTGTCGAGGACGTGCGGCGTCGCGAGCGCCGCGAGATCGACCACGAGCTGGGTGTTGCCGATCGTGTCCCAGGCGTCGTCGCCGGCCACCGGCGGGTCGTTGACCGCGGTCACGGTCACCGTCTTGGTCGCGGTGTTGCTGTCGTCGTCGCCGTCGTTGGCCACGAACTGCACGGTGCGGTCGGTCGTGTTCGGGTCCTGCGACGCGTTGTCGTAGGTGACGTTGCGCAGGCAGGTCTGGTAGGTGGCGACCAGCGCGCTGCCGGTGATGGTCAGCGGGTTGCCGGGGGTCACGGCGAGGCCGGGGCAGTTGGCGCCGGCGTTGTTGACGCCCAGGGTCTCCATAGCGCCGTCCGGCGCGCTCATCAGGCTGACCGTCGCCGACTCGAGGTTCGCGTCGTCGGCGTCGGTCACGGTCAGCATCGAGTCCACGACCACCGGCCCGCCGTCCTCGGTGAACGGGGTCACGCCGCCCGTGGTCGTGACCACCGGCGCGTCGTTGACCGCGGTGACGTTGATCGTCGAGGTCGCGGGCGCCGAGGTCTCGCCGCCGTCGGTTGCGGTCCAGGTCACCGTGCGCTGCAGGGTCGACGGGTCGTCGGAGGTGTTCTCGTAGGTGACGCTCCGGAGCGCCGCCTGGTAGTTCGCGACCGTGTCGGTGCCGGTCAAGGTCAGGGTGCCGGTCGCCGGCACCCAGTTGCCGGTGATCGGCGGCGCGTCGACGAAGCCGAGCACGTCCTCGCCCATGGCGTAGTTGCCGGTGATCTGGGCGGTGGCCCCGAAGAGGTTCGGGCTGTCGACGTCGACCACGGTCAGCGCCGGGTCGATCGCGGTCGGCGGGTCGTTCTCGGTGTAGTCGAGCGTCCCGCCGGCGGTGATCTCGGGCGGCACGCGGTCGATGGTGACGTACGCGGTGCTCGAGAACGGACCGCCCGGCGGGTCGCCGGCGGTCGGCTCGAGCGCGTAAGGGAACGCGTCCACCCCCTGGAAGCCCGCGGCGGGGGTGTAGAGGAAGTGGCCGTCGGTCTGGAGGACCACGGTGCCGCCGTTGGCGGTCGGGCAGGAGAAGGGCGGGGTCAGATCGCCGCAGCCCGGCACGCCGCCCACGCTCAGCGGGTCGCCGTCGGGGTCGACGTCGTTGCCGACCACGGGGGGCAGCGGAGGAGCGGTGGTGTCGAGCGGGGTGTCGGTCACCGTCCGGTACTGGTCGCGGCGCGCGAGCGGCGTCGAACGGAACGGGCCGGGCGCGCCCAGGTTCGGATCGGTCACCAGGTCATCGAAGGCGACGCCCTCGGCGCCGCCGGCGCCCGGGTTGGTGATCGTCACCCGGTAGCGGAGGGTCGTGCCGGGGGGCACCGGCCCGCCGACGGGCGTGCCGCCGACGGTGTCGATCTTGGTCGCCGCCACCGCCGGCGGCGCGGTCTCGATGTGGCTGATCCGGAGCGTCGGCGCCGACGGGCTCTCGGCGGCGCCGAGGCGCAGGGTGACCGCGCCGACCTGGGTGAGGTCGGCCGGCCCCATGGCGCCCGGGGTGGCGACCAGCTCGCCGAAGTTGATGAACAGGTTGGTCGTCGCGGCGATCGCCGGCAAGACCCGGCCGGCGCGCGAGACGTGGTCGGCGTCCTCCCAGATCGTCAGCACCAGATGGGTCCCGGCCTGCGCCTGCTCGATCGTGAGCCGGACGCCGCCCTGGGTGCCGCCGTCGGTCAGATCGACTGGGCCGAGGCCGGTCGGGTCGAAGGTCGCCGGGTCGTTGTCGGCGTCGCCGTCCCAGGTCACGTCGGCCTCGCCGCGCGAGTCGGGGGTGGTCGCGGCGACGCTGAAGTCGAGCGCGCCGCCGGCGACCTCGGCGCTGGTCGGTCCCGGGCCGGCGAGGTTGCGCACGCGCAGGCCGCGCTTGCCGCCGAGGATGTCGGCGCCGCCGGTCACCGCGGTCGAGCCGCCGCCGGGCGGGTCGGTAACCGGACCCTGGAGAGTCGAGAACTCGTCGATCACCACCTGCGCCGCGGCCGGCGGTGCCGCGCCGAGCGCCGCCGCGGCGAGCAGCGCCAGCCCGAGCGCGGCCGCGCCGTGCCGGCGGCGCAGCCGCCGGAGCGCGACGAAGCCGGCGGCGGCGAGCAGCAAGGCGAGCAGCGCCAGCCCCGAGCCGTCGAGCGCCGGGATCACCACCGCCGGCGGCGGCCCGCCGAAGCCGCGGATCATCCAGTTGCCGGCGGCGGCGGGGGCGACGTTGTCGATCAGGTCGAGGAGCAGGTCGGGCGGCAGCGCCGGCGGGTTCGGCGGATCGCCGGTCCAGATCGCGATCCACGAGCGCTGCTGGCTGGCGGTGGTGTCGACCGCCGCCGGCGCGGTCGGCGGATCGCCGGGGGCGATGAACCGCGGCACCACGCCGATCAGGACGTCGCCCGGGTCGGTGATCGTCACCGGCGGCGCCAGCGGATAGACCGAGAAGGTCGCGCCGTCGAGGACCTGGATCGTCTCGTCGAACGTCGCGAGCAGGCTCGCGCCGTTGCTCGGGTCGCCGTCGGGGTCGAGCCAGACGGCGAGCTGGACGGCGTCGCCGACCGCCATGTTGACGCCGGTCGGAAACAGCACCCAGACCTCCTCGAGGTCGAACGCCCCGCCCGGCGGGGTGAAGCGGTTGAACCAGAGGAACTGCCGGGCGCCGCTCGCGTCGGAGACGCCGACCGTCCCCTCGGCGGAGTCGTCGTCGAGGACGAGCTGGATCGGGAAAACGCCCGGCGGCGGCAGCGGCGGCCCCGCCAGCTCGGGCGCCGGGCGCAGCTCGAAGCGCAGCTCGAGGCCGGCCGGGAGGTCGGCCGCCGCGGGCGCCGGGGCGAGCGCGGCGGCGAGCAGTCCGGCGGCGAGCGCCGGGAGCATGCGGACCGTCTGGAAGCCGTGCTTCATGGTCGTGGCCTTCATCGTCGTCGTCCGCTCTCGGCTCCCGTTGGTCCTCATGGCGCCACCCCCACCGCCGACGACCAGGCCGCGACGTCGCCGGACTCGAAACCGTCGGCGAAGATCAGGCCCGGCCCGGTGAGGATCGCCCGGTCGAGGTAGCCGTCGAAGGCCACGCCCGCCGCGGCGTCGAGCAGCAGGCTGCACAGCGCCGAGACGCTCCCCGCCGGCGCGGTCGCGCCGAGGGTCAGCGACTGCCAGGCGCCGACCGTGCCGGTCACCGTCTGCGCGGTCGACAGCGTGCCCAGCGGGCCGCCGGCGCACGCCGCCGCGGGGTAGAACTCGCACACCAGGCTGACCGTCACCTGGCTGGTCGGCCCGGTGGTGATCCGGTAGCGCGCCGCCAGCTCCAGTTCGCCGTCCGCGACCACCGGCACGCACTGGCCGAGCGCGGCGCGCTCGGGATCGGCGGTCGCCGAGAGCACGCTCCCGAGCGCCGAGCCCGACTCCGGCGAGCCGTCGGCGTCGTCGGGGTCGTGGCCGATCACGGCGCCGAGCGTGGTCGCGGTCACCCAATCGCCGAGGTCGCAGTCGAAGTGGCCGTTGGCGAAGAGGTTGTCGGCGTCGACCCGGAACTGGCGCACGAAATCGTCGCCGCCGGTGGCGTTGCCGTCGCCGTCGAGGAAGTTGCCCGCCGGGTCGCGCAGCGTGCCGCACGCGAAGAGGCGATAGAGCGAGTCCGCGATCGGCGCGCCGAGGTCGATCGTCGCCGTGTCGCTGCCGCCGTCGTAGGTCACCGAGCCGGGCGGCAGCGGCACCGCGACGTCGTCGCCGGCCGCGCCGCCGCAGGCCGCGGTGTCGAACTCGAGGTCGGACCCGGGCCGGACGAGCTGGTAGTTCGCCGGGTTGGTGACGTCGCCCGGGTCGGTGTCGCCCGGCGGGTCGAACATCGGCTCGCTGAACGCGAGGTGGAACGCGGAGACCTCGACGTTCGCGGTCTCGCACTCCTCGAGCGTGCCGCCGCCGGCGCCGTCGGTGGCCTGGGTGGTGTCGACGTTGACCACGGTCGGCGGGATGCTGTCGAGGCCGACGATGAAGCAGTCCTCGTTGTCGGCCGGGGTCGGGTCGGCACCGTTGGCGGCGTCGTCGTCGATCGCGGCGCAGTTCTCGGTCTCGTTCGTGCCCGGCGGCAGCGGGTCGTCGAGGTCGACCGTGAAGACCGCGGAGCCGCCGCCCCCGGCGCCGGCGAGCGCGCCGACCGCGAGGTCGCAGAGGGTGCCGGCCGGGCTGCCGTCCGCGCACGACCAGCCGGCGGTCGAGGCGGCGGCGTTGAACGTCGTGTTCGCCGGCACCTCCTCGTGGAGCGTGACGCCGGTCGCGTCCTGGTTGCCGGCGTTCGCGTAGTCGAGGTCGAACGCGATGGTGTCGCCGGGGAACGGGGTCGGGCCGGTGTAGGCCTTGGCGATCGCCAGGTCGGGCTGCGCGATCACCGGCGTGGTCTCCGTGTCGGCGTTGTCGCCCGGCGTCGGGTCGGCGCCGTTGGTGCCGTCATCGGCGATCGACGCCGTATTGCTGATCTGGTCCACCCCCGCGGGCAGCGGGTTGACCACGGTGACGGCGAACGAGGTGCCGCCGCCGTCCTGGGCGAGTACTACGCCGATCGTCTGGCTGCACGGGGTCCCCGCCGGACTGCCGTTCGCGCACGACCACACGCCGTTGCTCGCGCCGGCGTTGAAGGTGGTGTTCGCCGGCACGGTCTCGGAGATCACCACGCCGGTCGCCCCCTGGTCGCCGAGGTTGGCGTAGTCGAGGAAGTAGGTCAGGGTGGCGCCGGGCGTGGTGGTGACGTCGTCGTCGCGCTTGTTCAGGCTGAGGTCGGGCTCGGCGTCCACCGGCGTCGTGTCGGTCGAGCTGTTGTCGCCCGGGTTCGGGTCGGCGCCGTTGGCGCCGTCGTCGGCGATCGTCGCCGTGTTGGTGATCTGTTCGACCCCCGGGGGGATCGCCACGATCACGTCGAGGGCGAAGGTGGCCGAGCCGCCGGCGCCGCCGCCGGCCAGGGCGCCGATCGCGAGGGTGCAGGTCGAGCCGGGGGTGGTGCTCGGGGCGCAGACCCAGCCGGCGGTCGAGGCGCCGGCGTTGAACGTGGTGTTCGCCGGCACGACGTCGGTCAGCGCGACCCCGGTCGCGTCCTGGTTGCCGTCGTTGGCGTAGGTCAGCGTGTAGGCGATCGTCGCGCCCGGGGTCGCGGTCGCGCCGCCGTCGTCCTTGGCGATCGTCAGGTCGGGCGCGGCGTCGACCGGCGTGGTGTCGGTCGAGCTGTTGTTGCCCGGCGTCGGGTCGGCGCCGTTGGCGCCGTCGTCGGCGATCGTCGCCGTGTTGCTGATCTCGTCCACCCCCGCGGGCGCCGGGCTGACCACCGTGACCGCGAAGGTCACCGCGCCGCCGGCGCCGCCGCCGGCGAGCGCGCCAACCACGAACGTGCAGAGCGAGCCGGGGTTGTTGTCGGGGACGCAGACCCAGCCGGCGGTCGAGGCGCCGGGGTTGAACGTGGTGTTGGCCGGCACGGTGTCGGAGATCGCGACCCCGGTCGCCCCCTGGTTACCGGCGTTGGCGAAGGTCAGCGTGTAGGCCACCGTGCCGCCGGGCGTCGCGGTCGCGCCGCCGTCGCTCTTCGCGATCATCAGGTCGGGCTGGGCGTCGAGATCGGTGCAGGTGGGATCGGCGCCGCCGCCGACGGTGGGGTCGTCCGTGTCGACGTCGGGGTCGAAGTTGTCGCCCGCGACCGTCCCCTGGTTGCACACCTCGGTCGCGCCCGCGGTCACCGGGTCGTCGATCGTGACGTTGAACTCGATCGTGATCGCGCCGCCGTCTTCGAGGTCGCCGACCGGCACGCTGACCTGGGCGCGGGCGGCGGGGGCGGCGAGCAGGAAGGCGGCGGTGAGCAGCGTGCCGGCCGCGAGCCGGAGCGGACGCCGGAGAGCCGAGGTGGCGGCGCAGGCCCGTGTCGGGGCCGCGCCGGGGAGACACCGGTTGCTACGATCATGCATGGATCGCGACCCTCTTCGGCACTCGGGAAGCCTGCACGCCAAACTGGCGCACCTTCCGTCGGCCTGACGACTCTGCGGGCCCACCTCGTCGCGGGTTTCCCCGGCTTGGTGAAACGCTGGACAGTCTACACGCTCCTGGGTGCGGCGCAAGAGGCTGCCGGAGAAATCGAAGCCTTGCAATTTCAGAGGCTTCTGAGATCTCGGGGCGCTCGGCCGATCCCGCTGCCGTTACGTGATCCGATGCGTCAAGACGTTTCGCCGGCCGCGGGCCGCGCGGCGGTGGATCTCGCGCCGGCCATCCCGCCGTCGGAGCCGGGACGGATCACGGCCATCCGCCGTGGGGAGCTGCCGCGCCCGGCCGCGGTCGCGCGGTGTAGCATCGCACCGCCACGATCCGACGTCCACGGGCCGGCCGCCCGCCGGCCCGACGACCCCGAAAGGAGAATCGCTCATGACCGCGCGCTCCCCGCTCGCCCGCAGCCCCGTCGCCGCCCTCGCCGCCGCCCTCGCGTTCGTCCTCGCCGCCTCCCCGCTGCTCGCCCACGAGGAGGGGGCGGCCGGCGGAGTCGACCTCGCCGCCACCCTGGGCGCCGATTTCGAGCGCGTCTCCGGCCGGGTGGTCCAGCTCGCCGAGGCGATCCCGGCCGACAAGTACGGCTGGCGGCCCGCCGAGGGCGTGCGCTCGGTGAGCGAGGTGGTGATGCACGTCGCCGACGGCAACTTCACGCTCGCCAAGGCGCTCGGCGTGGCGCCCCCGGAGGGGATCGGCATCGAGGGCCAGGATCTCGAGAAGGTCACCGACCGCGACCAGGCGCTGGCCACGCTCAAGACCTCGATCGAGCATGCCAGACAGGCGCTCAAGGCCGCCGAGGGCACCGACTACAACCGGATGGTCAACGCGTTCGGCTTCGAGATGCCGGCCGCGCGCGCGGTCGTGATCCTCGACGCCCACGCCCACGAGCACCTCGGCCAGCTCATCGCCTACGCGCGCTCCAACGGCGTGACCCCGCCCTGGAGTCAGCCGCCCGCCGAAGGCGAGTAGGCGGCGCCGCCGGTCCTAACCGCCGCCCGCGCTCACGCGAACGGCACGTCCACCCGCGGCGTGGTCAGGAAGCGGTCGAGGTCGCGGACGCGGGCGTCGAGGCAGGCCAGCGCCTCGGGGCCGGCGGGGCAGTTGGCGCCGAAGGAGAGCATCTGCCCCGGCGGGCAGTGGAACGGGATCTCGGCCAGGATCGGGGCGCCGTCGCCGCCCAGCAGCTCGGCCACGAGCGCCGCCGCCGACAGCCGCCCCGCCATCAGCCGGCACTTGTCGCCCGAGAGGTCGGCGAACCACCTCGGCGACGGGTCGCCGGCCTCGAAATGGCAGAAGTAGTCGTAGAAGGCGATGCCGGCGGTCTCGCTCATCAGCGACGCCACCTGGCGGCCGAGGATGATGCTCTGGTCCTCGCCGATCGGCAGCGCCAGCGCCGCCGCCGCGAGCACCGGATCCACCGGCCCGCCGCCGCTCTCCGCCGGGCGCAGCACGGCCTCGCTCCACAGCGTGACCCCCTCGGCGAGGACCGCCGGATCGAAGCCGCCGAGCGACGAGCCGGAGGCCGCAGCGGTGCAGAACCCGTCGCAGATCCCGAGCTGGAACGGCCCCGGGTGGTCTTCGTAGCAGCCCGCGCCGGGTACGCCCTGCGGCTTGGGGATCGCGAACGTGCAGGTGTCCTCGAGGGAGAGGTCGCCGTAGTCGCAGAAGCCGGCGGTGCAGTCGCCCGAGAAGTAGCAGTTGCAGGCCATGACGATCGGCGGCTCGACCTCCGACCAGCGGCCCGCGGTGCCGATCTCGAAGCCGTCGGTGAAGACCTGGACCTGGGCCGCGGCGGGGGCGGCGGCCGCGAGCAGCGCGGCGGCGAGGAGCGCCGGCGCGCCGGCGCGAAACGGCGTGCGGGGGGAGCGGTTGCGGCCGGCGAGCATCGAGCCCTCCTTCCGTGAGGAGCCGCCGCGGCGGAGGGCGGCGGCCGTGACGCATCGTACGGGCGGATAGAGATCGGGCCTGAATGTTAACACTCGACTCACCGAGCGGGCCGCTCCCGCCCGTGACGCGGGGGTCACGGCTGGGCCGACGACCAGGCGGCGAGGTCGCCGGCCTCGAAGCCGTCCGCGAACACCAGCCCGGGCGGCGCCAGCCGCCGCGCCTGGACGCTGGTGCCCGCGGCGTCGTCGCCGGCCGAGCTGGCGCTGTGCCAGGCCACGGTGATCGTCCCGTTCGGGGCTGCGGCCAGGCGGGGGGAGCCCTGATCGCCGGCGGTCACGTGATTGACCTGGAGATCGGACCCGGACGGCGCGCCGGCGGCGCCGAACCAGCGCGCCTGGATGCTGGTGCCGGAATCGTCGTCGCCGGCCGAGGTCTCGCTCTCCCACGCGATGCCGAAGCCGCCGATCGCCGCCGCGACGTCCGGTTCCCGCTGCGCGCCCGGCGTGTGGCTGTTGATCGGGAAAACCGGGCCTAGCGGCGAGCCGTCGGCCGCGATCAGGCGGCCGAACAGGTCGATGCCGCCACCGCCGCCGGCGTCGACTTGCCAGGCGACGACGAACGAGCCGCCGGGCAGCGCTGCGATCGCGGGCGACTCCCCGGGCTCGACGAGGATCACTTCGCTGCCGACCGGGGCGCCGGCGGCGTCGATCCGCCGTCCCCGCACGCTGTTGGGGCCTGGATTGAGGCCCGGGTCGTGGGTCCAGACGGCGAAGAACCCACCCGCCCTTGCGGCGGCCACTCGGCCGTGAGACCGGTAGGGACCGAACTCGTCGCCGGGGGTGCTCGGTACGTGCACCTCGGCGCCTGCCGGATCGACGTCGGCGGTGAAGAGACGACCGCGAACGAACTGGCCGCCGTTCTTCGCGCTCTCCACGACGTTCCAGGCGGCGAAGAAAGAGTCGTCGGCGGCCACGCCCGCGTCCGGTGTTCCGTAACCGACGAACACGTTGCTGGCATCCTGGATGGTCGTCGTGCCGAGCACCGCGCCGTCGGCGTCGACGCGGGCGATCTCGACGCGAGCCCGGTCAAGCCCCATGTTGCCTCGAGAATCCCAGCCGACCAGATAATCACCGTCGCCTTGAACCCAGAGCCCCACGGCGCGCTGGTTGAGCTCGTTGTCGCCGTCGTCGAACGGGATCTCGCCGCCGTCGGGGTCGCCGGCGGCGGAGAACCGCCGGCCGATGATGCTGCCCGCGGGGTCGATCTGGCCGACGCTCCGCCAGGCGATCAGGGCGCGCCCGTCGGGCCCTGCGGTGACGTCGGGCAGCTCTTGGTCGCCGGCAGTGAAGGCGTTGACCTGGAACTGGTCGCCGAGCGGCTCGAGGTCCTGGGCCGGCAGCAGAGGCGCCGGCGACAGCAGCGCGGCGAGCACGACCGGGGCGAAGCGCGGGAGGCGGACCATGGCGGGTATCCTCAAGGTCAGCCGGTCGCCGACCGCGGCCGTGGCCGGTGAGGCCGGGTCGGGGATCTCCAGAGAGCGCCTAAAGATACCACGATTCTCGCCCCGCGATGACCCACCCGCCCCCCGCCCGCGGCCTGATCCTCCAGCCGTCCTACCGGCTCGAGTCGGGCCGGCCGGTGGTCCACCTGTGGGGGAAGCTCGAGGGCGGCGAGCCGTTCCTCCTCCGCGACCGCCGGCTGGTCCCCCACTTCTTCGTCGCCGCCGCGGACGCCGAGCGCGCGCGCTCGCTCGGCGCCCGGCAGATCGCCGCCACCCACCGCGTCACCCTCGACGGCGTGCCGGCCGCGCGCGTCGAGGTGCCGACGCCGGCCGACACGCCGCCGCTGCGCGACCGCCTGGCCGACGCCAGCATCCCGTGCTACGAGGCCGATGTCCGCTTCGGCCTGCGCTACCTGATCGACCGCCGGGTGCGCGGGGCGGTCGCGATCGGCGGCGAGGGACGGGCGGCGCCCGGCCTCGGCCGGGTGTTCGACGACCCGCCCGCGGTCGGGCCGGCCGACCCCGCGGGCGGCTGGGTGCCGAAGCTTGCGGTGCTCTCCTTTGACATCGAGACCGACCCGCGGGCGCAGCGCCTCCTCTCGGTCGCGCTCCACGGCTGCGGCACCGCCGAGGTCTTGCTCTGGACGCCGCGAGGGCACGGCTGCCCGGCGGAAGCGGTGCCGTTCGGCGAGGAGGGCGAGCTGATCGCGGCGTTCTGCCGCCGGGTGCGCGAGCTCGACCCCGACGTGCTCACCGGCTGGAACGTCGAGGACTTCGACCTCGCGGTGCTCGACCGGCTCGCCCGCCGCGCCGGGCTCCCCGGCCTCGAGCTGGGGCGCGGCGGCGGCGCCCTGCGCTTGCGCCCCTCCGGCCGCGGCGGCGTGACCGCGAGCATCCCCGGCCGGCTGGTGCTCGACGGTCCCAAGCTCCTGCGCGGCGCGTTCGTGCGCATGGAGAGCTACGGCCTCGACGCGGTCGCGCGCGAGGTGCTCGGCGAGGGCAAGACGGTGGTGGCCGAGGGCGGGGGCGGCGGCGAGGGGGGCGGTCGCGCCGAGGAGATCCTCCGGATGTTCGAGCACGACCGCGCCCGCCTGGTCGAGTACAACCTCAACGACGCCCGCCTCGCGGCGGCGATCCTCGCGAAGATGCAGCTCGTCGAGCTGGCGGTCGAGCGCACGCTCCTGACCGGCCTCCCGCCCGACCGGGTGGCAGGCGCGATCGCCGCCTTCGACCTCCTCTACCTGACCGAGCTGGGGCGGCGCGGCGTGGTCGCGCCGACCGTCCGCCTGGCCGCCGAGCGCGCCGCCGCGGCCGGCGGCGAGGCGACCGGCGGCGGCCACGTCCTCGAGCCCGCGCCCGGGCTCTGGGACCACGTCCTGGTGTTCGACTTCAAGAGCCTCTACCCGAGCCTGATCCGCACCTTCAACATCGACCCGCTCGGCTTCGTGCGCGCGCCGGGCCCAAGCGGCGACCCGGGCGGCGAGGCGATCGTCGCGCCCAACGGCGCCGCGTTCGCCCGCGAGCCGGGCATCCTGCCGCGCCTGCTCGACGAGCTGTTTCCGCGCCGCGAGGCGGCGAAGGCGGCCGGCGACCTCGTCAAGAGCTACGCGATCAAGATCCTGATGAACTCGTTCTACGGCGTCCTCGCCACCCCCGCCTGCCGCTTCTACAACCCGAAGGTCGCCAACGCGATCACCAGCTTCGGCCGCGAGCTGCTGCTGTGGACCAAGGAGAGGATCGAGAAGGGCTACGGCCGGCGCGTCCTCTACGGCGACACCGACAGCCTGTTCGTCGACGCCGGCGCCGCCGACGCCGCCGACGCGCGCGCCGCCGGCCGCGAGCTGGTCGCCGCGCTCAACCGCGACCTCGGCGCGCACGTCGCCGCGACCTGGCGGGTCGAGTCGCACCTCGAGCTCGAGTTCGAGCGCCTCTACCGTCGCCTCTTCCTCCCCCCGGCGCGCGGCGGCGAGACCGGCGCCCGCAAGCGCTACGCCGGCCTGGTCGAGGAGGAGGACGGCTCGACCCGGGTCGTCCTCACCGGCATGGAGGCGGTCCGCCGCGACTGGACCGAGCTGGCGCGCCGGGTTCAGCGCGAGCTGTACGAGCGGCTGTTCCACGGCCGGCCGGTCGAGGAGTACCTCCAGGGCGTGGTCGCCGACCTGCGCGCCGGCCGCGTCGACCCGCGCGACCTCGTCTACCGCAAGGGCCTGCGCAAGCCGCCCGCCGAGTACACCACGACCACCCCGCCCCACGTTGCCGCCGCGCGCAAGCTCCCCGGCCGCCCGCCGCGCGTCGTCGCCTATCTGGTCACCACCGCCGGCCCCGAGCCCGTCCGCCCCCGCGCCGGCGTCGCCCCCCGGCACCCGCCCGACGTCGAGCACTACGTCGACAAACAGATCCGCCCGGTCGCCGAGCCGGTGCTCGAGCTGCTCGGGCTCGATTTCGCGCGCGTGATCGGCGACGACCGGCAGATGGAGCTGTTTTGAGCCCCGTTCGCCTCGGCAAAGCCGCTCCGCTCAGTCGTCTGCAAGAGCTTCCAGAGGCACGCCGCGACCGGCGCGCAGACTCGCCCGCGCCCGCTCGATGCGGCGGAGGAACCGGGGGTCGTTCTCGAGCTGGTAGTCGAACCAGTCGTCCTCGTCGGCAAAGCCGATCAGGACGCCGGCCGGCCGGCCGTGGCGCGTGATCACGACTGCTTCGTCCTCCGCCTCGTGCAGGTACTTCGAGAGCTGGTCCTTGATCTCGGATAGTGCAACGCGCTTCATGAGTCACCTCTCCTGCTCGCCGGCAGCGGCCAGCCAGCCGGCGGCCCGGGACTTCGGCAAGATGGCCAGGACCTCGACGGTGGTCTGCGCCTCGTCCACGTCGTAGAAGACCCGCAGATCCTCCACCCGCAGTCGATACTGCGGCCGCGCCAAGCCACGGAGACGCTTGATCCTGCTCCGGCTGACTCGCGTCGGCTCATGACGGAGATGGGTCTCCAGGGAGGCCTGCACCGTCGAACGGTGTCGCGCGTTCAGGCGGCGCAGGTCCGCCACCGCCTCGGGGGCGAGGACGATCGCCCACATCCTGGCCAGAGTATAGCCAGTCTCGTGGGTACGACCTAACGGGGAGTCCGCGACCGTCTCGGTCGAGTAGGCTCGCCGCGTGGGCGTGCGGGTCCATTTCCTCGGCTGCGGCGACGCGTTCGCGAGCGGCGGGCGGTTCCAGACGACGTTTCTGGTCGAGGCCCCGGGCGAGGGTTCGCAGGTCGAGCGGTTCCTGGTCGATTGCGGGGCGACGGCAGTGATCGCGTTGCAGCGCGCCGGGGTGGCGACTTCCGACGTGCCGCTCGTGCTCGTCACCCACCTGCACGGCGACCACTTCGGCGGCCTGCCGTTCTTGCTCATCGAGGCCGAGCACGTCGCGAAGCGGCGCGCGCCGCTCACCGTCGCCGGGCCGCCCGGGCTCGGCGCGCGGCTGGCCGTGGCGCGCGAGGCTTTCTACCCCGGCGGCGGTGAGCTGCCGTTCCCGCTCGAGGTGATCGAGCTGCCCGCGGGGGCGCCGTCGGCGGTCGGCGGGGTGACCGTGACGCCGTTCCCCGCCGTCCACCCGAGCGGCGCGCCGGCCTACATGCTGCGCGTCGAGTTCGCCGGCCGCAGGCTCGCGTTCACCGGCGACACCGGCTGGACCGACGCGCTGATCCCGCTCGCCGACGGCGCCGATCTCCTGGTCGCCGAGTGCTCGACCTTCGACCGGCCGCTCGCCAACCACCTCGACTACCGGACGCTCGCCGCGCGCCGCGGCGAGCTCCGCTGCCGGCGGCTGATCCTCACCCACCTCGGCGCCGACGTGCTCGCGCGCGCCGACGCTGGCGAGCTGGAGCTCGAGACCGCCCGCGACGGCCTCGTCGTCGAGGTCTGACGCGCGGGAGTAGACTCCCGGGCAGAGGCTCCGCGCTTGCTTGAACGCGCGGGGCGGCCGGCCGCCCGCGGCCGGCTCGGAGCCGCCAGTGGAAGCCGATCTCGAAAGCCGCCGCCGGGCTCTACGCCGGGCGTACGCGGAGCAGATGCCGCCGCGGGTGGCGCGCATCGTCCGCGGCTGGCAGGGCGCGCGCCCCGCGGCCAACGGCGCCGCGCTCGGCGAGCTCGAGGCCGAGGTCCGGAGCCTCGCCGGCTCGAGCGCCGCGCTCGGCTTCGACGCGGTGGCCGAGGCGGCGCGCAACCTCCAGATCTACCTCGAAGCGGCGCCCGGTCGGGGCGGCCTTGAACCTGCGCCCCTCCGGGGCGGCTTTGAACCTGCGCCCCTCCGGGGCGGCTTCGAACCTGCGCCCCTCCGGGGCGGCTTCGAACCTGCGCCCCTCCGGGGCGGCTTCGAACCTGCGCCCCTCCGGGGCGGCTTTGAACCTGCGCCCCTCCGGGGCGACGCGCCCGCTGGCGACGGCTTCCGCGCGCGCGTGGACGGCCTGGTCGAGGCGCTCGAGCGGGCGGGCCAGGAGACCGCGCCCGGGCCCCTGAGCGAGCTGCAGGGCCTCTCTCCGGGCGAGCGGCCGCCCGGTCCGGCGCGGGTCGAGCGCGTGCTCTACATGCTGAGCGCCGACGGCGCCCTGGCGCGCGACCTCGGGCTCGAGCTCGGCTACTTCGGCTACGCGGTGCGCCGCTTCGAGACCCTCGAGGAGCTGCTCGACGGGCTGGCCCAGACCACGCCCACCGCGGTGCTGCTCGACGCCACCGACTTCGAGCGCGCGCTCGCCGACGCGCGGCGGATCGACGCCCGGCGCACCGAGACCGGCTGCGGGGTGGCGCTGTTCTTCCTCTCCCCGCGGGGCGACCTCGAGGCCCGGCTGGCGGCGGTGCGCGCCGGCGGCGACGCCTTCCTGCCGATCCCGGTCGAGACCCGGCGGCTGGTCGAGCGGCTCGATCTGGTCTCGCCGAAGACGCGCACCGATCCCTACCGGGTGCTGATCGTCGAGCAGAGCTACGCGCAGGCGCTCGACCTGGCGCTGACGCTCCAGCGGGGCGGGATCGCGACCCACCTGGTCGAGGACCCCGGCGCGGTGTGGGCGGCGCTGGTCGAGTTCGCGCCCGACCTGCTGCTGATCGGCGCCGCCGGCGACGGTGCCGCCGCCCTCGAGCTGGCGGCGGTCGTCCGCCAGCAGGACGCCTACGCCGAGCTGCCGCTGCTGCTCGTCGCCGGCGACCCGCGGCCGGCGGTGCGCGTCGAGGCGCTGCGGCTGGCCGCCGACGAGGTGCTGGCGCGGCCGGTCGCCGAGCCGCACCTGCTGTCGACGGTCACCGGCCACGCCCACCGGGCGCGGGTGCGCCAGCGCTTCGCCTCGACCGACGGCCTGACCGGACTCCTGACCCATTCGGCGTTCATCGCCCGGCTCGGGCGCGAGGTCGAGCGCGCGCGGCGCACCGGCGGCCGGCTGACCTACGCCGTGCTCGACGTCGACCACCTGCACTCGATCAACCAGACCTTCGGCCACCTCGCCGGCAACTCGGTGCTGCGCGCGCTCGGCCGGCTGCTCGCGCGCCGGCTGCGCCACGCCGACCTGGTCAGCCGCTGGGGCGGCGACGAGTTCGTGGTCGCGCTCCCCGACACCCCGGGCGAGGCCGGCCTCTCGGTGCTCGAGCAGGTGCGGGCGATGTTCGCCGGCATCGCCCACCGCTCCTCGGAAGGGGAGTTCCGCGCCAGCTTCAGCGGCGGCCTGACCACGCTGTCGCGCGCCGGCGCCGCCGGGAGCCTCCACCAGGCCGCCCGCGCCGCCCTGCGCACCGCCCGCGCGGCCGGGCGCAACCGGCTGGAGCTGGCGGCGCGCTGAGATCGGACGCGGCGACCGGCGATCAGGGTCGCCCCCCGGCCCGCGGCCGAGCGCATCGCCGGGCGGCCCGAGACGGCGACACCGGCGCTACTCGCCCGGCTCCCCGAACAGCCGCTGGAAGACCTCGTCCTCGTCGCGGCCGCGGGCGCCGTCGAGGTCCTCGAAGTGGGCGGCGTGGAGGAGGACGACGGGCAGGGGCTCGTCGATCCGGCGCCGGGGCGCGGCCACCGGGTCGCCGACGATCAGGTTCGGCCGCTCCCAGCCGAGCGCCTCGACCAGCGCCTCGAGGCCGACCCGGCCGGGGCACTCGGCGTCGACCACCTCGCCGTCGACGAGGTCGACCCGGGCCTCGCGCCCGCGCGAGCGGGCGGTCACCCGGCAGCTCCGGCCCTCGGTGCTGAGGAGCTGGAGGACGCCGGCCAGCGACAGGCCGTCGAGGCTGGCGCGCGCGGAGTCGGCGGCGCACAGCTCGCGCACCACCGCGGCCAGCCGCTCGCCCGACACCGGCTTGTCGAGGAAGCGGAACGCCCCGCCGGCGGTCAGCGCCTGGCCGAGCCGCCCCCACGAGCGGTCCTCGATCACCACCACCCCGAGGCCGGGGTGACGCTCGAGCGCGTAGTCGAGCAGCTCGAACCCGTCCATCACCGGCATCACCAGCGCGGTCACCAGCACGTCGACCCCGCCGGCGCGCAGGCGCTCGACCGCCTCGGCGCCGTGGCCCGCCGTCACCACCTGCAGCTCGGGCGCCAGGGTCGCCAGCTCGGCGCCCAGCGCGGCGCGCGCGGCGCGGTCGCCGTCGACCAGGAGCACCGTCTTCATCCCGCCAAGGCTACACTTTTTCGCTTGCGCGCATGCTCGCGGGGGGTCGGAGGGTCTCCGCTCCCCATGACGGCGGCCGCCGGCGGTCGGCTCCGGGGCGCGCAAGCGGGGCCCGGACAAGAGGCCGCGGCCGACCGGACCGACCTGGGGAGGCGACCGCCCGCGGGCGGATAGAGTGACGGGCGATGGCCGCCTCCTCCCGCTGGCTCGCGGTCCCCGGCGGCGCGCCCGGGAGCCCGGCCCTGGTCGGCGGCGCCGGCTCCTGCTCGTACGCCGAGCTGGAGCGGGCGGCCGGCGCCGCGGCCGCGGCGCTCCTGGCG
>CAZNIX010000042.1:18060-18266 GCA_964573125.1 uncultured Thermoanaerobaculia bacterium | reverse complement strand
GTGGCCGGGCGCGAGCGCGGCTTCCTCGCCCGCTACCCGGCGGCGGCCGGCGACCTCGAGCAGGCGCGCCGGGCGCTGGCGGTCTACGAGCGCGCGCGCGCCGCGGTCGCCGCCGGCGAGCCCGAGCGGGTGCTCGAGGCGACCGCGCGGCTGATGGCGGTCTTCCCCGCCTGGGAGGGGGGGCTGGCGATGCGCGAGTCGGCCGC
>CAZNIX010000042.1:16084-18050 GCA_964573125.1 uncultured Thermoanaerobaculia bacterium | reverse complement strand
GCAGGGCCGCTACGAGGCGGCGCTCGAGCGGCTCGAGACGCTCGCCGCGGCCTGGCCCGACCGCGACGGGCTGGACCGGCGGCGCGAGCTGGTGCGCACCCGCCTCTCCGCCGAACGCGACCTCGGGGCGCTGATCGAGGCGGCGGACCGCGCCGGCGCCGGGGGGCGGCCGGACGAGGGGCTGGCGCTGCTCGCCGGCGTCGCCCCGCCGGAGCGGCTCGCCGGCCGCTTCACCGAGACCCGCCGGCGGCTCGAGCAGCGGCTCGGCGAGCTGGACGGCGCCGCGCCGGCGGTCGAGCTGCTCGCCGGCAGCGGTTCCGAGTACGCCAAGGACGAGGCGGCGCTGATCGTCTTCCGCGTGCGCGACGACTTCCGGGTCGAGCGGGTGACGGTCCGCGCCCGCGCCGCGGGCGGGGACTGGCAGGTCCTGCCCAGCCGGCGCCGCGAGGGCGACGCCCGCTCCGGCGAGTACGCGCTCGAGATCGGCCCCGACTTCCACCGCAACGAGCGCGTCGAGTTCTACATCACCGCCACCGACCCCTCCGGCCACGAGGGGACCGCCGGCAGCGCCGAGCAGCCGCTCGAGCTCAAGCGCCGGCGCTGGTTCCACCGGATTCGGCCGAATTAGCGCTGCGCGTTGAGCCCCTTGTCGTAGTCGAAGAACGCGATCTCGAAGGTGCGCGGGACGGCGCCGGCGGCGCCGCGGTGGAGGTTCGCGTAGTCGATCAGGTTGGGCTCGCGGATCCCGCGCTCCGCGGCGCCGGCGAGGAAGTCGGCGGCGTACCAGTCGAAGATCTTCGACATCGTCACCCGCTTGGCGCCGCGGTCGACGCGCAGGTGCTTCGGGTCGGTGACGAACTCCCTCATCGCGGCGTCGAGCTGGGCGTCCAGCTCCTCGCCGGTGAACGCTTGGCGCGGCAGGCGCGGGCAGGAGACCGACGCGCAGTTGAGCGCGGCGTGGACCCGTGCGTCCCGGTAGCGCGCGCGGATCACCTCGTCCTCGAGCGCCTTGAGGTTGGTCTCGCGCCCGCCCAGCTCGATGTCCATGCCGGAGAAAAACGAGATCCCGGTGCCGAGGAAGCCCCACACGCCGTCGATCTCCGGGCCGCGGTCGAGCACGCCCCAGATCACCCAGGCGTTGTAGGCGTTGATCCAGTAGGCCAGCTCGTGGTCGGCGGTCGGGAACATCGCCGGGTCGGACTGCGGGCTGTGAGCACGCAGGCGGGCGATGTAGCGGTCGAACGTGGTGCGGTCCTCGGCCAGCCCGCGGTAGTCGACGAAGCCGCGCGCGTCGACGAAGCGCTCGAGCACGCGCTGCCAGTCGGCGTGGGAGAACGGCTCGGCGGCGCCGGCGGGGGCGGTCGGCGCGGCGGCGAAGAGGGCCGCCAGGACCAGGGCGGCGAGGGTCGTCGGTCGGTTCGGTCGCATGGGTCGCGTGGGCCGCGTCGATCGCATCGTGTCCTCCGAGCCGCGCGAGCCGGGCCAGCCGGCCGGCGCCGCCTGCCGCCTCCAGGTTGACGCCGGCCGGGGTAGCCGGGCCGGCGGCGCCGGCGCACCCGACTGTACGGGCGCGGCGCCGGGCCGGATCGGAGCCTACCCCGCCGAGGCCGCGCCGGTGGCAAGGAGGGTCTGCGGTGGCAGCAGGACTACGCGCGGCTCGAGGCCCAGCCCTCCTTTACAAAGCCGGGTCGAGGTGAGCCGCCTCGGCGTCGCCCATCTCGACGCCGCCGGCGGGGAAGTACTCGCGCCAGCGGCGGGTGACGGTGGCGGCGGTCTCGGGATCGCACGACAGCTCGGCCGGGAAGCCGGGCTTGAGCCGGGCGTCGATCGCGATCGGCGGCTCATAGGCGAGGTGGTTGCGCTCGACCCGCACCGCGGCGGCGTGGAGGTCGGCGGCGGGCTCGAAGCGGGTGAACGTGGTCCACAGGAAGTTGATCGCCGAGGCCGCCGCCCGCCGCGGCTCGTC
>CAZNIX010000042.1:14494-16074 GCA_964573125.1 uncultured Thermoanaerobaculia bacterium | reverse complement strand
GGGCGGCCAGCCGCGCCGCGGCGCCGGGGTCGGCGGCGAACGGCGGCGCGCCGACCACCAGGCAGCCGGCGCAGAACACCCGCACCTCGCCGACCTCCGGCGGCGGCGGTGCGGCCGCCGGCCGGAACTCGCGCGGCAGCTCGCGCACCGGCTCGCCGAGCCCGAGCCACACGCCCTTCGAGCCCTCGTTGACCTTGGGGCCGGTGTAGTCGAGGGTGTCCATCGAGAGGTTGGCGAAGACGTAGAGGTCGGTCCGCGGGTCGGTGCGGGCGAGCAGGTGCTCGAGCGTGGCCGGGAAGTCGCGGAGGTCGACTGGCCGATCGGTGACGAGCAGGAACTTGGTCAGCGAGAGCTGCCCCTCGCCGAGGATGCGGAACGCGCTCGCCATCGCCTCGCGCCGGTAGCGCTCGCGGACCACCGCCGCCGCCAGCGAGTGGTAGCCGGTCTCGCCGTACGACCAGAGGTCGACGACGCCCGGCATGACCAGCGGGAAGAGCGGCGCGAGCAGCTCCTGGAGCAGGTCGCCGATGAAGAAGTCCTCCTGACGGGGCTTGCCGACCACGGTCGCCGGGTAGATCGCGTCGCGGCGGCGCGCCAGCGCCTCGACCCGGAACACCGGGTAGTCGTGGGCGAGCGAGTAGTAGCCGTAGTGGTCGCCGAACGGGCCCTCGGGCCTGCGCGCGCGCGGCGGCACCGAGCCGATGAGCGCGATCTCGGCGTCGGCGACCAGCGGGTGGGGATGGCCGAGCGGCGCGCGGGCGAGGCGCAGCCGGCGGCCGGCGATCAGCGAAGCGAGCAGCAGCTCGGGGACGTTCTCCGGCAGCGGCGCCACCGCGGCCAGGATCAGCGCCGGCGGCCCGCCGAGGAAGACCGTCGCCGGGAGCGCCTCGCCGCGCGCCTCGGCGGCCGCGTAGTGGAAGCCGCCCCCCTTGCCGATCTGCCAGTGCATCCCGGTCTCGGCCGGGCCGTGCACTTGGAGGCGGTAGATCCCGAGGTTCGAGCGCGCGGAGCGGCCGCGGCCGTCGGGGTGCTCGGTGTAGACCAGCGGCAGGGTGACGAACGGACCGCCGTCCTCGGGCCAGGTGGTGAGCACCGGCAGGCGGTCGAGCCGGGGCGGGCTCTCGACCACCTCGACGACCGGCGCCCGGCCGACGCCGAAGCGCCCGCGCGGCCGCCGGGTGCCGATCGAGAGCGCCGCCCGCGCGACGTCGCGCGCGCCCCAGAGCTTGCCCGGAGTCGGCGGCAGGAGCGTCTCGGCCAGCTCGACCAGCCGCCGGATCAGCCGCCCGGGCCACTCGCCGAACGCGAGCTGCGCCCGGCGCAACGTGCCGAAGAGGTTGGTCGCGAGCGGCAGCTCCGAGCCGAGCGGCTGCGCGAACAGGAGCGCCGGCCCGCCGGCGGCGATCACCCGCCGGTGGATCTCCGCCGCCTCGAGCCGCGGATCGACCGCCGCCTCGACCACCGCCAGGTCGCCGTCCCGGCGCAGGCGGTCGAGGAAGGCGCGCAGGTCGGGGAAGCCGCGCGTTGTTTTCAAGGGGGGTTGTTCCAACCCCCCTCCCCGCGCGAGTGAATCGCGCGGG
>CAZNIX010000042.1:0-14484 GCA_964573125.1 uncultured Thermoanaerobaculia bacterium | reverse complement strand
AGTCGGCGACGCTGCGCGTCGCCGCACACGCGCCCTTAGGGCGCGCGTTGTCCTGCTGCCATCGTCAGTAGCCGCGCTCACCGTCATTTCAGCCGATGCCGCTACAGCAGACTGTGCGCGCGCATCCACTCCCGGTTGAGCTTCGAGAGATAGCGCTCGCCGGAGTCGGGAAAGAGGGTGACCACCACCGCGTCGGCGGGTAGCCCGCGGGCGACGCGGCGGGCGCCGGCGGCGGCGGCGGCGCCCGAGGTGCCGGTGAAGATCGCCTCGGTCTTGGCCAGCTCGAGCACCGTCCGGTAGGCGGTCCGGTCGTCGATCGTGATCACCTCGTCGACGTACTCGAGCCACACGCTCCCGGGCAGGAAGTCCTCGCCGATGCCGTCGATCAGGTACTGGTGGATCTGCTCGGGCGGCGGCAGCTCGCCGTGCTCCTTGAGGTAGGCGTAGACGCTACCGACGGCGTCGATGCCGACCACCCGGATCGCGGGGTTCTGCTCCTTGAGGTACTTGGCGGCGCCGCTGATCGTGCCGCCGGTGCCGATGCCGGCGACCCAGTGGGTGATCCGCCCCTCGGTCTGGCGCCAGATCTCGGGCCCGGTGGTGCGGTAGTGGGCCTCGGGGTTGGCCTGGTTGTAGTACTGGTAGGGGAGATAGGCGCCGCGCTCGTCGCGGATGTGCTCGGCGACCTTGTAATAGGAGCGCGGGTCGTCGGCCTCGACGTCGGTCGGGCAGAGGACGACCTCGACGCCGAAGGCCTCGAGCAGCGCCACCTTCTCCTTGGGGATCTTGTCGGCCGCGGTGCACACCAGCTTGTAGCCCCGGAGCACCGCCGCCATCGCCAGCCCGACGCCGGTGTTGCCCGAGGTCGGCTCGACGATCGTGCCTCCTGGCTCGAGCAGCCCGGCGCGCTCGCCGGCCTCGATCATCGCCAGCCCGATCCGGTCCTTGACGCTTCCGCCGGGGTTGAACGACTCGATCTTCGCCGCCAGGAGCGCCCCCTCGGGGTGATAGCGCCGGAGCTTGACCAGCGGCGTGTCGCCCAGGGTCTCGAGGATGTGCTCGTAGATCTCCATCGTGCCAGCCGCCGCCCTCGTGCCGGTGGGGAATGGACGCGGGACACCGGGCCGCAGCCGGCCCGGCCGGGAGCGGCAACGATAGCCGAAAAGGCCGGGCGCCGCCAGGGCGGAGGCAGGGCGAGACGAAGGCGCCTACAACGGATCCGTTGTACAACGAAGCCGTTGTACGCCGCCGCTCTGCGGGCCCACTTTGCCTTTCCGCCGCGCCGGTGGCAGCATGCTCCGCGATGGCCGACCAACAGGCCGCCCCACCCGCCCTCGACTACCTCCGCATGGTCCACGAGGCGCTGCGCGACGTGCCGCGCCAGGCGCTGGCTCGGGTCGCCGAAGAGGGGCTTACAGGGGAGCACCACTTCGTCCTCGCGTTCAAGACCCGCGAGCCTGGCGTGCGGGTGCCGCCGTTCCTGCGCGACCTCCATCCCGAGGAGATGACGGTGGTGCTCCAGCGCCAGTTCTGGGACCTCGAGGTCGATCGGGAGGCGTTCTCGGTGACGCTCGCGTTCGGCGGCGCGCGCCACCGGGTGACGGTGCCGTTCGCGGCGCTGACCGCGTTCGCCGACCCGTCGGTGCCGTTCGGGCTGCAGTTCGAACCGGCGGTCCAGGCGGTCGAGGCCGCAGGCGCGGGCGAGTTGGCGCCGCGGCCGGGCGCTTCCGACGCCGCGACTGCGGCAGCGGGCGCAGAAGCCGGGCGGGACGCACCGGAGCAGGAGGGCGGGGGCGCCGCCAGGGTCGTACGCCTCGATCGCTTCCGGAAGAAAGACTGAGGGCCGCCCGCGCCGGTTCACAGTGGGGCGCCGCCCCACCCCTACGGGTGGAGCGCAACGCCGGGCGGCTTGCTATCGTCCTCGTCGGAGCGCAACCCGAGCCACGGTCAGCCCGCGTTGCCGCCGTGGCGCCGGCGCGAGCGAACGTGGCCGCTCTTCGCCACCGTGCGGCTGCCGCTCGTTAACGACCTTCGAGGCCGCCGAGCCGGCCTCAGGGAACGGGTCCCTCGGCCGGCTCCACCAGCGAGCGCCGGGACGGTCGTTTCGACGCCGGTGCGCTGCCGTTCACCGGCATGGATGGGCTGCGGTGAGGCTCGGCCCGCTCGATGACCGCAGGGAGGTCGATTCAAGGGAGGGTCCAATGCGTGACCGTGCGATCGCCGTCGCGGGAGCGGCGGCCGTGTCTCTTGCGAGTTCGGGCGCTGCGTTCGCCCAGGTCGAGGAGAGAAGCCGCCGCCGTCTCCGCGCCGCCGCCCTGACGTCGCTGGCGCTGCTCGTCGCGGGCGCCGCGCTCGCCCAGGGCGAGGCTCCGGCGGAGGGTGCCGGCGTCGCGTCCACGATCCACCTGCGCATCCCCGGCTCGCCGACCTACGCGCAGGAGCGGGAGGTCGCGGTTCGCGAGGCGCTCCTCATCGACACGCTCTCGGTCTTCATCGGCAAGTCGGGCGCGGTGCGCCTGCGCGGTGGGATGACGGCGGCGATCGTGGTGCTGAGCAGCCAGGAGCTGGGCTGCGGCCGCGTGCAGGATGCGGTGCCCGCGGTGCATGTCCTCGGCGCCAAGCGCGCCGCGGAGTTCGCCCAGCGACTCGAGGCGACTCGCCCGCAGGTCGCCGACCCGCCCCGGCGATTCGAGCCGCGCGGCGACGAGGAGTTCGAGATCACCGTGACCGCCGCCCTGCCCTTCGACCCGAAGGGGATGGACGAGAACCCGGACGCGCCGCGGCCGTTGGCCTTCGAGCTGCTCGAGGGCCGGGTCGAGGAAGCGTCGACGGATGAGGTGACGGAAAAGGCCGATGCCGCGACGCTGCATCTCCCCGACGGGGCTTCGCTCCGCGGCGGTTCCCTCATCCTCCCCGCCTTCTCGCTCAGCCTGCTCCACGAAAAGGCGGCGCCGACCGGCGAGCTCGCCAAGGCGGCGCGCAAGACCGGCGTCGACCTCGGCGGCGTGTCGCTCCTCCAGCTCGACAACCAACGCTGGCGCCAGGCGGCCGCCAAGGGCCAGGCCATCGACGCGTCCCCACCGTGGTTCGAGATCCGGCGCCGCGGCGGCGAGTTGCGCGTCAAACTCGAGGTCGAGGAGCCGTCGCTCACCGTCCACGCCGACGTGCCGCTGCGGAAGTGTCCGGCGGTCGAGCACATCCATGTCGAGCCGAAGAAGTAGGAGGCGACAGTACGCGAAGGGGCGACCACCTCGTGCGCTCCAGAGTCGTCCAGATGCTCTCGAGATCTGGAGGCCTGCCTCGCCGCGATTGACCGTTTTTTGGAAAGGAACGAACTCGCACTGAGGCCGGAGATGCGACGATGACGAGCATTCAATGGCCCCCGGCATCCCTTGCAACGCCGCGTCGCCGCTGGGCGCCGGCGCTGATCGGAGTGCTGCTCGGGAGGGTCACACTCATGAACGACGAGAGCATCATCGCTGCAGCAAGACGCCTGGCCGTCTACGGGCTGGTCGCCCCCCTGATGGCCGCGACCATCGCCTGCGGTCCAGGGTCGTCCTCGACGCCGTCCACGGATCTGGTGATCGCCGAGCGGGTGCCGCTGGACGAGGGGATCGTCTTGACCGTCAGTGCGCGGCGCCCGGTCGGTGGAACGGTCGCCGCCGACCTCGGCAGGCGAACCCTGGATCGCGGCGTGGAGATCGCCTTCGCTTTTCGCAATCCGGGTGAGCAGCCGATCGAGGCCAATCTCGCCGCGAGCTGGAATCCGCCCGGTGGGGTTGTCCTGGTCGGCCGGAACGGCGAGGAGCTCGCCGCGGTCGCCATGAAGTACGAGGGCAAAGACAAGGTCGCGGCCGACGCGGGGTATCGCACCCTCACCCAGCGCGGCGGGGTGGCGATGGGAGGCTGCCAGGACAGCGCACCCGTCGGCCTCACCTCGAACCAGGGCGAGCAGTTCGGCCTGATCGCGCTGTTCTGCACGGAGCCGGGAGAGCAGGACACGGTGGTGGTCATGTTCGATCAACCCCAGGCACTGCGGGCGCGAGGTGTCCACGCTCTTCGCTTCGGGTGCTCCCTGTGCCCCGAGGACGGCCATGAGTTCTCACTCGACCTGAGTGGGCTGCCCGAGGTGGAGGGTGCGGATCGAGAACCGGCTGGAGGCGGCCTGGCGGGGTCGAGCCACGTTAGAGGCTCGTGACACACCCGACGACGATCAGCGCGTCAACTTGAGGCTCTGACCCGCCGAAGGCGCAGGAGCCGGAGGGCGAGGACGAAGGCGGCCGCCGCGCTGAGGGCGGTGACGATGCCAGCCGCGGGCAGGGCGAGGCGGTAGGACCTGAGCCAGGGGCCGGCGGGGATGGGCTCGGTGGCGACGATGCGCGCCGGAGCCGGCAAGGCGCCGGCCCTGAGCAGGACGGCCAGGTCCTGGGCCTCTTGCTGAGAGAAGCCGCCCTCGATGACCGCCTCGCTGCCGATCTCGGTCTGCACCACCGGCGCCGTCAGCACGCGGCCGTCGAGCAGGATGGCGAGCTGCCGCCCGACGTTGGCGGCGGTGGCGTGGCCGAAGCGCACGCCGGCCGGCTCCGTCAGGGTGACCAAGACCACCGGGTCGCCGGAGCTGCCCACGCTGACCTGCGCGGTCTCGAGGTCACCGCCGGTGATCACCGGGGTCCGCTCCAGGAGGTAGCAGAGTCCTTCCGACGCCGACGACGGAGCCGTAGCCGTGGAACTCACGGTGCAGACCACTTCTCGGCCTCGGGGCACCTCGCCGCCGAGGTGCGCCAGAAGCTCGACCTCGGGGGCCGGCTCTCCCTCGACCCACTTGAGCTCCAGCCGCCCGGTCTCCTCCAGTAGGCGCCCGATCCGCTCGGGGTCGGGGACCCCCGGGAGCTCGACCCGGATGCGGCCCGAGGAGCCCGCGACGGTCTCGGCCCGGGGCCGGCGGACTCCGAATGCCTCGAGCCGCCGGCGCATCGTCTCGGCGGCCTGCCGCACCGCGGCCTCGGCGAAGGCGGCCCGCTCCTCCTCCCCCAGGGAGAGGAGCAACTCCCCTCCCTCGCCCCCCTCCTCCAGCAGCTCGTCCGGCAGCTCCCGGCTCGCTTCCGCCACCGCGCGGCGGTCTCCGCCTCCGGCTCCCAGGACGGCGATCTCCCCGCCGGCCCGGGCCTCGACGCGGAGAGCCGTCAAGCCTCGATCTGCGAGCCTGGCTTCGAGCTCACTCGCCAGGTACTCCGCCTCTTGCCGCACCGCCTCCGCGGTATCGATCTCCAGCTCCAGGGCCGTGGCGCCCTGGCGCGCCGGATGGGTCAGGAAGCCGACTCCGAGGCCGGCCGTGACCACGCCGGCGACGAGGAGCGCGGCAAGGGAGAGGAGGAGGAGTACCAGCAGGACGGTCTTTTTCACCATGACCTCCGGAAGGTCGCTGCCGCACCCTGTGGGATGCCGAGCCACGGGTAGTGGATTGCTTTCGGCGTCAGTAGTAGTGGGTCTGGGCGCCGCAGGGACAGGGCTCGCCCGCCAGCTCGTAGTTGATGTTGAAGGCGCCCGGCGAGATGCCCCGCACGGTGCGCTCGAGCATGTTGCGCGCGCCGCCGGAGGTGCGAATGGTCTGATCCTCCCCGCCCTCGATGGAGATGATGGCCGGCGTCAGGTTGCGCACCCTGAGGTCGAGCGGCTCCTCGGTGCCGACCACCCACAGACGCATCGGCGTCGTCTCCAGCCGCTGGAGCTTGCTGCTGTCGATCTCCCCACCCACCTGGAGGACGAGGGTCGCGGCGCGGTCGGTGGCGGGGAAGCCCGCCGCGGCGTCGCCGGTGAAGACGTGCTCGCCGGGCGCGAGGCCGGCCGGGAGCTGCACCCAGACCATCTGCCCCGAGGCGGACACGGGAGCTCCCACCGCCTGACCGTCGAGGAGCACCCCATCCCAGGCCGCCTGCCCGGGGAAGCTGCCGCACACGCAGGCGAGCTGCCCGGCGAGGGTGCGCGGCGTGGCGTCGGTGATCCGCGCCTCCCCGTCGCCCCGCGGCTCCACCACCTCGACCCCCGGCACCGAAGGCACGTCGACGAGCACGTCGCCGAAGGCGTCGGCGTACTGCATCGCCACCGCCCCCCCGGGCTGGAGGTCGTCGGGCAACTGGTCGAACGTCACCGTGCCGTCGGCGTTGATGGTGGCCTCGACCACTTTGCTGGGCACGGTCTTGATGTTGGATCGAGTCTTATTCACAATCGCCAGGGGTTGATCTCCGCTGGCTGGCGGTCCGCTGATGTCGAAGGTGTGGACTTTGCCTCCGCCCGTTGTCTCGCCGGCGGTCTCGACGCGCTCGATCGCGCTCCTCGACCGCGACCCGCCCGTGACGTTGATCGACTTCTCCTCGATTGTGATAGGCCTCGGAGAATCCTCGACAGGAATGTCCTCCTCGCTGATGGCAATGCCAGCCACGACGATCACGGGTCCCGCGGGTGCGCCGCCGACATCCGTCGGCCGCACGCTGTAAACGCCGATCCCGCCCCCTCCCGCGGGCTTGGTGGCGATCTCCGCTCTGACATTCTGGATGACCGCCATCGACGCGTCGAGCTTCATCCTCATCACGTTGCTCGTGCCCGCCGGCGGCTTGCTGGCGATCTCGAGCTGCTGCTGCATGAGCTGCTTGATACCGGAGGCGACCCCTGGAACGGTCTTGGTCGAAGTGGCGTCCGTGCCTCTCGCCACCGTCCAGACCTCGACCCCGGCCTCGTCGAGCGGCGCCTGCTCATCGAGCGCGATCACCTCCCAGCTTCCTTCCGGCGCGCCCTGAGCCAGGAGCACCGCGGCGATGTCTTCCATGACGTCGTCGGGGACCTCCTCGAGCCGGCCGGGAGACATCTTCAGCGCCACCCGGCGCTTCGGTTCGCCGGGCGTCATGTCCTCGGTATCCTGGCGCTCTTCCTCGGCCGTCACGGTCCCCGAGAGGCTCCCCGAAAGGCTCCAGGTGCCGCCGGCCGGCAGGGCCGACGGATCGAGGACCTTCATCTGCATCGCCTCACCCGGGGCAACCTGGGTGGGCATCTGGACGAGCCCCTGCAGGCTGCCGATCACCGGCTGCGGCGGCACCAGCTTCACCGCGACGTTCTTGTGCTCGACGAGCGTGCGCCCGCCGAGCTTCACGCCGTAGGTGATCCTCGCCGGCCGGGGGGCGCTGCCGACGTCGAACTTGAATTGCAGCGGCCCGTCGATCGCCGGGCCCGTGATCCGGACGGTCTTGCCGTCGTTCTGAGCAGCCCAACCCGCCGGCAGCGCGGTGGGGTTCATCGCTTTGGCGAAGTCCTTGCCCACCTCGAAGTAGCCCTCGTCGAAGCCGCCGGACAGCGACCGGACCTTGGCGACGCCGCCCGGGATCTGCTCCAGAATGACGTCGACGTCGGGCACCGGATCGCCGGCCCAGGCGCTGGCGGCGACGAGGAAGGCAGCGAGAACGGCTAGACGACAGGGCTTCGGTGCGGGCGCGGTTCTCATGACGATTCCTTTCATCGGCGACTGTCGGACGGGTCGTAGCCGCCCGATGGCGAGGCGCCTCGTGGAGGACCTGCTCAGCCACGGGGGGAGACGCGTCGCAGGCTGCTTGTAGCACTCGGCGCCGATTCGGCGCCACACCCGTTCGGGTAGGGGACACCGGGCGGCGCGCCGGACGGGTGGAGTCGCCTCGAGGGTCGACCGGCGGCGAGCGGTTTCCGGCGGCTGTGGCGTGCGGCCGGCTCGACGAGCGACGACGCGAGCGGCTATCCTGGGGCCTCGACCCGACACATCGTGCCCGAGGGCGGGGACGTTCGGTCCGTTCATGAGCGAGACACTGCGCCGCACTGCCGCCATCCTCGCGCTGCTCCTCTTCGGCCTCGGGGCCGCGCTCGCGGCGCCGGCGGCGGGCGCCGAGGAGCCGCCCGAGGAGCCTTCGGCCGAGCTGGCGGCGGCGCAGGCCGAGGCGGAGGCAGGGCGGGAGGCGGCGGGCCGGGGCGAGCTGGAGGAGGCGGCGCGCCGTCATCGGAGCGCGCTCGCGATCCGCGAACGGCTGGCGCCGGAGAGCCTCGACCTCGCCGCGAGTCTCGCGGACGTCGGTGACGTCGAGCGCCAGCGCGGCGATCTCGACCAGGCGCTCGAGCTGCACCGGCGTGCCCTCGCGTTGCGCGAGCGGTTGGCGCCGGAGAGCCTCGACCACGCCGCCAGCCTGCACGCCCTGGGCATCGTCCTGCGGCTCAAGGGGGCGCTCGACGAGGCCGAGAGCCTCCTCCACGCGGCGCTGGCGATCCAGGATCGCGAGGCGCCCGAGGGTGCGGAGGGCGCGCGCACGCGGGCGGCGCTCGGCACCCTCGCCCTGGTGCGCGGCGACCTCGCGGCCGGCGAGGCGCTCCACCGCGAAGCGCTCGCCGTGCTGGAGCGAGTCCTGCCCGACGGCCCGGAGGTCGCCTCGAGCTGGAACAACCTCGGCACCGCGGCGCGCGACGCGGGGCGGCTCGACGAGGCCGAGGCCAACTACCGGCGCGCTCTCGAGCTCTACCAGCGGATCTCGCCCGAGAGCCTGAACGTCGCGATCGTGCTCAACAACCTCGGCCTGGTGGCGTCGACCGCCGGCGACCTCGATCGCTCCGAGCAGCTCCACCGTCAGGCGCTGGCGATCCGCGAGCGCCTCTCCCCGGGCCGGCTCGACCACGCCGCGAGCCTGCGCAACCTCGGCATCGTCGCCTACCTGCGCGGCGACCTCGACGGGGCCGCGGAGGGCTTCGCCGCCTCGCTGGCGATCGAGGAGCGCCTGGCTCCGGGGAGCCTGACGGTGGCGGGGAGCCTCAACAACCTGGGTCTCGTCGCCACCACCCGCGGCGACCTCGAACGGGCCACCGGGTACTACTCCCGCGCGCTGGCGATCTACGAGCGATTGGCGCCGGAGGGGTTGGAGTACTCCTATGTCCTCACCAACCTCGGCCTGGTGGCGCAGGCCCGCGGCGACCTCGAGCGCGCCGCCGATCTCCAGCGGCGCGCGCTCGCGCTGAGCGAACGGCGAGCGCCGGAGAGCCGGGACGTCCACACCGACCTGGTCAACCTCGGCAACACGGCGCATGCGGCCGGCGACCTCGAAGCGGCGGCGACCTACTACGAGCGCGCGCTCACGCTGGCGCGCAAGCTGGCGCCCGACGGGCTGCAGGTCGCCTACGGCGAGGACAACCTCGGTCTGCTCGCGCACGCCCGCGGCGACCTCGCGACCGCCCGCCGGCACCACGAGCGCGCGCTCGCCCTCAAGCGGGCCAACGCTGCGGCGAGCCTGGTGGTCGCGAACTCCCTGACGAGCCTCGGCGAGGTGACGTTGGAGCAAGCGGACCTCGAGGCCGCCGCCGGCTACCTCGCCGAAGCCCGAGGGATCGAGGAGCGGCTGGCGCCGGGCAGCACTCGCCTGGCCAGGACCCTCCACCATCTCGCCACCGTCGAGCGCCGGCGCGGCCGGCTGGAGGAGGCCGCCCGCGGCTACGCGGAGGCCGCCGCCACCCTCGAGCTGCAGGTGGGCCGGCTCGGAGGGGCGGACGAGCAACGCGCCGGCTTTCGCTCCCGCCACGCCGCGATCTACCGCGACTGGATCGAGCTGCTGGTCGATCTGGGACGGGGACCGGAGGCCTTCGCCGCGCTCGAGCGTTCGCGGGCGCGGAGCTTCCTGTCGCTGCTCGGGGAGCGCGAACTGGTCTTCCGCGACGTGCCGCCGGAGCTCGAGCGCGAACGGCGTGCGCTCGCCGTGCGCTACGACCGCGCCCAGGGCGAGATGTCGGCGCTCGAACCCGAGCGCGACCGCGAGCGCGTCGAGGAGCGTCTCGCCGAGCTGCGGGATCTGCGCGACCGGCTGGCGCAGGTGCGGGCCGAGATCCGCGCCGCCGCGCCGCGTCTCGCCGAGCTGGAGGATCCGCGCCCGGTGGATCTCGCCACCGTGACGCGCGAGCTGGAACCGGGAACGCTCCTGCTCGCGTTCAGCGTCGGCGCGGATCGAACCGATCTCTTCGCGCTCGCCGCCGGAGGAGAGATCTCGGTCCATCGGCTGCCGATCGGAGCCGAAGACCTGCGCCGCGAGATCGAGACGCTGCGCGCGCTGATCCGCGCGA
Organism: uncultured Thermoanaerobaculia bacterium; assembly: GCA_964573125.1. Classification (GTDB taxonomy): domain Bacteria; phylum Acidobacteriota; class Thermoanaerobaculia; order Multivoradales; family JBCCEF01; genus CAVSQV01. Next base: position 4,374 of record CAZNIX010000042.1, on the reverse strand, counting down.
CCTCCACGCCCTCGCCCCGGTTGGAGGGGCTGCGCGCCGTCTCCCGGCGCCTCTTCGAGCGCCTCCTGGCGCCGGTCGAGGCGCGCATCGAGTCGAGCGATCGGCTGCTGCTCGTTCCCGACGGACCCCTTCTCCGCCTGCCCTGGGCGGCGCTCGTCCGCCCCGCGGCAGAGGGACGCGGCGAAAGCTACCTGGCGGCCTGGAAGCCGCTGGCGACGACGCTCTCGGCGACCGTCCATCTGGAGCTGGGCCGGCGCGCGCGGCGGGAGCCGGCGGTCGCTCGCGGACGGTTCTCGGGTTTCGGGGACCCGGTCTACGCGGCGGCCTCGCCGCTCGCGCGCAGCGCCTCGGAGCAGCTCGCCGAGCGCAGCTGCCGCCTCGAGCCGCTGCCGGCCACGCGCCGGGAGCTGGAAGAGATCGGGCGCCTCTACGACGACCGAGCCCGCATCTACCTCGGCGCCGAGGCGACCGAAGAGCGCGCCAAGGAGGCGCTCGGGAGGGCGAGCGCGGTCCACTTCGCGGTCCACGGTTGCCTCGACGAGCGCTTCCCGCTGAACTCCGGCCTGGCGCTCTCGCTGCCGGCCGGCGACGAAGGCGCGCCGCCGGCGGCGGGTACCGAGACGCCGCCCTCGCCGGCCGCAGGTGTCGGGCGCGAAAACGGCCTGCTGCAGGCCTGGGAGATCTTCGAGGAGGTGCGCACCGAGGCCGACATGGTCATCCTCTCCGCCTGCGAGTCGGGCCTCGGCCGCGAGACGACGGGCGAGGGACTGCTCGGGCTGACCCGTGCCCTCCAGTACGCCGGAGCGCGCACCGTGCTCGCCTCGCTCTGGCAGGTGGCCGATCAGGCGACCGCGGAGCTGATGATCCGCTTCTATCAGGAATTGGCCGACGGCAGCGAGCCCGAAGCCGCCCTGCGCGCCGCCCAGCTTCATCTCCTGTCGGGCTCCGCCGGCGCGCAGCGCGCCGGCGACTGGGAGCTGCCCTACTACTGGGCGGCATTCCAACTCTCGCGCTAGCTCCACCACCATCTCGCCGCCGTGCGCGAAGGCGATCCCGTCGTCCAGAGAAACGTCAGGGCGCCACCAGCTCTCAAGTGGAGCAACCGCCTGCACCGGCCGCCTACACGACCACAGCGCCGCCCACTTGACGATTATCACCGAAGTCCCTTAAACTCAGCCAAGTTATAGACGTGGCTGCATATGCCACCGAAAAGCCTCAGCAACCTGACGCGCGTTGAACGACGCGCGGGCGTCGGGTTCGGGGGTCAGCGCGAGGCGGTTGGGCGAATATCACAAAAGAATTGGCCGACTTGAGGGATCGCCTTCAATGACCAAAATCCGAGATGCCTGCGAACAAGTCCGCGAGGTCTCCCAGCGGCTTGCCACCTGGATCAGGAAGCAATCTGCTATCGGTGAGGAGTCCGCGACTGACTGGCTCCTATACGAGCTCTCGGATCGCCTCCCCTTCATCGTCTATAAGAAATTCACTCGTCATGAAGAATCCCGTGAGTCTGGAGCGGACTGGGACTGGTGGTTCATTCTCCGTCGAGGTGCAATCGGGTTGAGGATCCAGGCCAAAAAGGTAGTCGCTGGTTCGGATCACTACCGTGGCCTCGCTCATACGAGCCGCAGTGGCCTTCAGATCGAACTATTGCTTGAGAGTTCCCGCGCAGCCGACCTTCTAGCTTTCTATGCTCTGTACTCAGGCTCAGGCTCCGGCTCGCGCACCATGTGTGGGGGTAAGCTAAGAAGCATCACGGACGAGGGTGTCTTCTTGGCTGCCGCGCCAACTCTCTATGACCGCTTCATTGGCGCGGGACGGTCGCGCGTCGAGGCAGACGCCCTGATAGGCTGTTCGAACCCTCTGTCCTGCCTATTCTGCTGCCCCATGGTCAGTGAAGCAATAGACGGCGATCCGGCCGGATTCTATCACTACCTCGGCAACTACTATCCCGGCGTGTTTCCTGGCGGCTCACCCGGCGCAGACGACCGTCGCCCCGGGTTGCACGACGAGGCACCGCCGCATGTGCTGGGCCTTCTGCAGTTCCGGAAGGAAGATGTACCGGAGTGGTGGGAGTACCGAAATGCTGTGCGCGACACGAAAGCGATTCTTGTAACCGACCTTCGCAGCATCGAAAGCGAATGGTAGGGCACGGATGGACATGAAAGCTCAGAGCAGCGGCGCACCGGCCAACCAACCGGCTGGAGCGGACGGCTGAGGCCGCCCGCTCAGCCAGGGTAGCCGTTGGCTGCCTCGGGAGAACGAGCATTGGACCAGGACGAACGAGTGCTTGACCTGTTCTGCGAGACCTGCGTGGTCCAGGCCGAGGCAAAGGTGCTCGCCACCCACGTCATCCTCGACCCAGGTCAGGTGTTCTCCGACGACGGGCTTAGCCCCGTAAGGTCTACCGAGTATGCAATGGCCGTCTGCAAGAGATGTGGCTCACCGTACCTAACAAAGCAGGCGTATCTTGAGATTCCTGAGGCATCGGACATCGCTGCACCACAGGGAGATCCGGTGGTTCTCTATCCTGGACCCCGTAGGTCGGTGTCAGCGGATGTCCCTGGGAAGATCAGCAAGGCGCATGCCGATGCAGTGCGGTCATTCCGCGCAGATCTTCCCGTTCCCTGCGCTATCATGTGCAGAAAGGCCATCGAGGCACTTTGCCACGAATTAGGCGCATCTGGGCGGACTCTGTTCGACAGGCTGAGGGACCTGGAGGCTCGCAAGGTGATTGACTCGAAGCTCCTGGCATGGGCCGATGGACTTCGGGTTGTCGGCAACGACGCTGCGCATGACTTGGAGGCTTCAGTCTCGCGCCAGGACGCAACCGATGCCCTGGAGTTTATCGAGGCTATCTGCCAGTACGTTTTCTCTCTTTCGCGCCGCTTCGATGCATTCCAGAGACGGAGATCGAAGCGGCGCGAGGTTCCGTCATGATGGCTCAAACAGCAGCTAACATCTCGGTGGAGCGGGCGGCTGGCGCCGTCAGGCGCCGTTACACTCGCGAGTGGAACGAGCGATGACTCTTGGTGAGGCGAAGGACGTCGGCGCCCTGATTGGAGCGGCCATAGCGCTCCTAGCTTTCGTGCGTGGTGTTATCGAGTATGGACATCAAGGCGCGCAGAAGCGAGCTGCCCACTTCCTTGAGATGCGGAAGCGGCTCAAGGACGATCTTAGGTTCGCCGAGATATGTGCATTGCTGGAAGACGACGATCCGAAGCTCGCCGATATCCCCTTTAAGGAAAGGCGTGATCTCCTTGGCTTGTTCGAGGAGGTGGCACTGCTTGTCAATTCGGGCTTGATACGCGTTCCGGTGGCACACTACATGTTCGGTTACTATGTCATACGATGCTGGGAGAGCAATCACTTCTGGCGCGACGTGAACAGAGACAGCATCTACTGGACACTCTTCCAGGACTTTGTCGTGAGGATGAAAACGTGTGAGACTGGCTTCAGGTTCGACCGCCGGCATATGCGCTTCTGAGCGTGTAACCCAGCCGCTCCACCGGCCGGCTGACGCTGCCGGTGAGTGGCAGAGGCCTTATGCGTCTCAGCGGGAGATCGCTATGCCGAGTTCATCACGCCACGTACGCTTGACATGATTGCACGCTCCCTGGTTCGCGCCCTGGTGGCTGATCCCTTCCCGGAGACCACTCGGTCGAAGCGCCGGGGCCTCTTGGGGGTCGCCACCTTTAGGCATTGCGGTTGTCGAGGGAGGCCTCCTGCCGGAGAAGATTCCCTTCCTGGGCCTGGAGAGCCTCACTATCACGGAACGGCGGACACTGCTCAGCCTGCTGCTTGCTCTTGCAATCTATTACCTTGTGGCATTTGTCCTCTATGTCGGCCGTGACTGCCTAACGCTGATAGCTGCCTACCACGGCAGCATAGATGAGGACCTGGTATACCCTCAACCGACGGCGAACCAGCACCAGCTTAAGGCGATCGAGAGTCGACAAAAGTACTGGGAGCGCAAGGTCGGTCTGCGCAGGGTAGCGTGGTCTCTGGCACTTCCACGGTGGTTGCTGGAAGTTGTCTTTCCCGTGTGTCTTGGGCTCTATTCGATCTGTGTTCTCTGGCCATGAGTGCAGAATGCCGTTCCGCGCCAGGCAAGGAGGCGCGTGCGTTGTTCTCATACGGGACGCAGAAATAACACTTCGGTCGAGCGGACGGTTCACGCCGCCGCTCACCTCAAGGGCCGTTCGGCGGCGAGGAACCGCATTGCCTATGCACTGGACAAGTCCTCCGGGTTGGCCTAGAGTGACAGCATGCGCGTAACGGCAGGAAGAGTCGTAGGCGGAAGGATCGAAGTTCCGGGCGAGACCTTCGTGGAAGGCGAGGCGGTGACGGTGCTCGCTCCCGAGGGAGATGAGA